>JAFQAG010000050.1 GCA_017416985.1 Clostridia bacterium | reverse complement strand
GCTGCAAAATATAATAATTTAAATACTATCGAGGATGCATATGGCATAAGTTTAAGACCTCTTGCAACCTTTGCGCTTAACAAATACGCACAAGATGATTGTAGTTGTTTTATACCTACACAAAACGATGCTGACGATGCGGACAAAGATGTAGAATTAGTAGCAAAAATACATAAAGCAATAGCTATTATTTCATTTAAATTAGAGGGACAGATAATTTTAAGAAATCCGGAATTTAAAATGGAACATCGACTATTTCTTGATAAAATAGATTTTGAAAATAAAACTGTATGCATTGAAGGTGTTACATATAAACTAAAAGATTGTAATTTTCCTACAATATCAAAAAAAGAGCCATATAACTTAAGCTCTGAAGAGGCTGAGCTTATAGAAAGACTTAAAATAAATTTCTTACATAGCGAAAAACTTCAAAAACATATTAAGTTTTTATATTCAAAAGGCGGAATGTATACAATATTTAATAATAATCTGTTATATCATGGTTGTATACCTATGAATGCTAAATACGAGTTTTTATCTCTTAATATTGATGGTAAAAATTTAAGTGGAAAAGAGTTGCTGGATTATTCTGATAAAGTTATGCGTCAAGGATATTTTCTTCCGGAAAATAGTCCTAATAAACAAAAAGCTCTTTATTTTATGTGGTATCTGTGGTGTGGTAGTGTATCTCCATTTTTTGGCAAAGACAAAATGACAACATTTGAAAGATACTTTATCGACGATAAAAAAGCAATACTCGAACCCAAAAATCCATATTATGAAAATATTGACAATGAAGAACTCGCAGATAAAATTTTAATGGAATTTGGTTTAAATCCAGAATCTGCACATATTATTAACGGTCATGTTCCTGTTGCAAGAAAAAAAGGCGAAAAACCTATTAAAGCCGGAGGAAAGTTGTTTGTAATTGATGGTGGTTTATCAAAGGCGTATCAGGCAAAAACAGGTATTGCCGGATATACATTAATTTTCAACTCATACGGAATGTTAATAACCTCACACCAACCTTTTTCTACACGTTTACAGGCGATAGAAAAAGAGCAGGATATACATTCAACTACCGAAGTAGTCGAAAAGACTTTTAACAGAATTAAGGTTGCCGATACAGATATCGGTGTTGAATTAAAAGAACAGATTGAAGACCTCGAAATGTTACTTGAAGCATATCGAACCGGTGCATTAGCCGAAAACTCAAAAAAATAACAGAAATGAGCTGTAGCAAAATGAATTTCATTTTGCTACAGCTCATTTGGGCTGGACGGAAAATAGCGCAGATTGGACGAACTGAACCCGGAGGGGTTACCCGAAGGCGTACGTTGGTACGTCGAGTGGTGAAGTTTGTTCAAAACACAAGGTATTATAACAAAAGGAATTCGTCAAATGACGAATTCCTACATTAAGTTTTATATTATTTTGACTTTTTTGTTTTAATCAAAAGGCTTAGTTATGCGTTTTATTCGCCTTGTGTGCTGTGCGCATTTTGCTACAGCCCATTATATTTTTATTAAACTTCAGTGCCATCTTCATGGAAAAGCGGCAGGGGAGCGAGGTATGTTATATCTTCGCGTCCAATTGCGTCACCTTCGGCTAAAACAGCCATTTTACCGACTATATTTCCACCGACTTGAGTAATTAAACTCTCAATAGCAGCAAGCGAGCCACCTGTACTTATCACGTCATCTACTATAAGAACTCTTTTACCTTTTAACAAGTCAATTTCTTTTTGACCTACACAGAGTCGTTGCTCGTGTGCTGTAGTAATTGAGTTAGAATCGGTAGAAACTACATTTTGCATATAAAGCTTAGGCTCTTTTCTTGCAACAACATAGTCGTTATGACCAGCCTGACGAGCCATTTCGTAAACAAGCGGTATACCTTTTGATTCAGCGGTAATTAGTATATCAAACTCAGGTGCTTTTTTAAGTAACTCTTCAGCACAAACTTTTGTAATTTCAACATCACCAAACATTATAAATGCGGCAATATATAAATCATCACCAATTTTACAAAGAGGTAAATCACGCTTTAAGCCGGCAATTTCCATTGAATATGCTTTATTCATTGACTTTTTCTCCTTAATATTATGCTAAACCAGCAACTTTAAGTGCAATATAAATCACGAAAAGTGCAACAGAAATCCACATAATAGCACTAATATCTTTTGCTTTACCAATAACGAGCTTTAAGATAACCCACGCAAGTATTCCAAACATGATACCGTTTGCAATAGAGTAGGTGAGTGGCATCATAACAATTGCAAGAAACGCACCGATTGTGTCAGCTGCATCGCCATCAAAATCTACATTTTTAATTGCAGAAAGCATTAACAGACCAACATAAAGCATAGCAGGTGTTGTAGC
>JAFQAG010000049.1 GCA_017416985.1 Clostridia bacterium | reverse complement strand
TATTGCGATAATCAGTATGTGTTTTTTATTGTCCGCTTGCTCACAAAAAAATTCTGCTCCAGAGCCGACAGATACTGCATCAGAATCTGTTGCGCCCACACCCTCTCCTGAAATAACAGATGTTTCTCCAACAGATGAGCCAACTCCTACACCAGAAAACAGAACAAGAATATCAAGGGCTGTAACCACCCTTTTAGATAAAAGTGAAAACCGTCTTAAAAATATCCGTCTTGCCGCCAAAAGCATTAACGCATATGTGCTTAAGCCTGGTGAGGTTTTCTCTTTTAATAAAATTGTCGGCAAGCGCTCAGCTGAACGTGGATATCTTCCCGCCGCCACTATAATAGACGGTGAAAAAAAAGAAGACTTTGGCGGTGGTGTGTGTCAGCTTGCATCTACACTTTATCAGGCGGCTGAAAGTGCTAATCTTGAAATAATCGAGCGACATAACCACCAAAAAGATGTAGGCTATACCGCTCCCGGCACAGATGCCGCCGTAAACTATGGCACGCTGGATATGAAATTTAAAAATTCTACCGATTCTCAGGTTATGATTGCAGTATTAATAGGCGAAAACAGTGTCATTGCCGAGATTTTTAAAATGAATTATTAGATTAAATATTAATTAAGTATGAAATTATAAAATTTAACTTTACACTAGCACAAATTTTCGTTATAATAAAGATATAATGGAATTTGTTAGGATGTGGCTTTTTGTATATTTTAGGACTTTTAAGACCCTTTAGAATGGGTAATTTTAATATCGTTTCGCTTTTAATTCGTGCCATCGTTGTTTTAATGGCAATATCTGCTCACGAAATGGCACACGGATTTGTTGCATATAAATTAGGCGACCCTACTGCAAAATCTATGGGCAGACTGTCGTTAAATCCTTTAAAGCATTTAGACCCAATTGGTGCAATTTGTATGCTTTTGTTCGGATTTGGCTGGGCAAAGCCGGTTATTATAAATCCGTATTACTTTAAAAAGCCAAAAAGAGATACCGCATTAGTATCATTAGGCGGACCCTTGGCAAACTTTATACTTGCCTTTTTAGCTATTGTAATATTTAAAATTTTAATTGTTGCAGAAGTCCCGCTTAATTGGTTTACTAATGTTATAGCTACGTTTTTATCATCGTTTATAAGTCTTAATATCGGTCTGGGTGTGTTTAATCTTATACCCATTCCGCCGCTTGACGGCTCTAAGATATTTTTGCCGCTACTGCCAAGCAGACTTTATTACGACATTATGCGCTATGAGCATTTAGGTTGGTTTATTTTGGTTTTTGCCTTGGCGACCGATGTTTTAACACCTATTATGAGCACTGCTCACAGCTTTATATTTAACATACTCACTTTTTTAGTAGGAGGACTATAAGTTGGAAGAAAATCAGCTTTCGGTAAAGTTAGAGGTATTCGAAGGTCCTTTAGAGTTGCTTTTGCATTTGCTCAAGAAAAATAAAGTCAGCATTTACGATATTCCCATAGTAAAAATCACTTCGCAGTATATGGAATATCTTGATGCGTATAAAGAGTTTGATATAGAAGTGTCAAGCGAATTTTTGCTTATGGCAACCGAGCTTTTGTTAATTAAATCGAAAATGCTTCTGCCCCGCCACGAAGAAGAGGAAGAAGACGACCCAAGAAAAGATTTGGTTGCACGTTTAGAAGAGTATCAAAAAATAAAGCAAGCCGCCGAGTTTTTAAAAGGACACGAAGGCGCATCGCATTATAACTTTTTTAAACAGCCTGATGTAATTGAAAAAAAAGCTCCTGATTACAGCACTCAGAGCTTTGATTTAGAAAGACTGCTCGAGGCATTTGCCATAATAATCGACAAAACCGAGCGAAAAGCACCTCCGCCAAAAACATCTTTTTCAGGCATTGTCGGTCACGAAAAGGTTTCGGTTACTTCAAGAGCAGAATACATAAAAGACCGTTTAAACAAAGAACGTAAAATTACTTTTGAGGCTTTGTTTGTTGATATTAAAACTCGTCCTGCGCTGGTTGCAACATTTTTGGCACTCTTAGAAATGATGAAATTAGAAATTGTATTCGTCGACACCTCGGGCGAAGAAATTATTATAACAAAACTTAGAGATGGTGAGATAACTAATGAGTTTTAACACAGATTCGATAATAGAAAGCATACTCTTTGCTGCAGGCGAAAGTGTTTCTCGCAAAGAGCTTGCCGATATTTTAGAAATGACCGAAGAAGAAATTATAAAAGCAGTAGACAGGCTCTCTGACTTTTACCGCGAAAACGAACGCGGTCTTAAAATCATCTGTTTAGAAGATGAATATCAGCTCTGCACGGTTGAGCAAAACTACCGATATGTTCAGGCTTTAGCTGAGCCACGCAAAAAGCAAACTCTGTCACCTGCCGCACTTGAAACCTTGTCAATTGTAGCTTATCATCAGCCCGTTACAAGAGGCAGTATTGAATATATCCGTGGTGTAAACTCTGACGGTCCGGTAAATCGTCTTATTGAACGTGGTCTTATTGAAGAGGGCGGTCGCTTAGATGCTCCCGGCAGACCGATTTTATACGTTACCACACAGGAATTTTTACGTAGCTTTGGTCTTTCTTCACTTTCTGAGCTGCCTGATATACAAACAGGTATCGGAGCACAGATTTCGGTTGATAATATAGGCATTACTGACAGTGACGATATCGAAACAGAAGATATGCCGTCTTTATAAAATCCGCATACGAATCGGGTGAACAAATGATTATTTTTGCAATCTTAGCATTAATATTACTACTCATTTTAGCTTTGCTGTTTTTTAAAATGCAGGCAGGTATAGAATATCTGCATTCGGGCAAAGAGCAAAAATTAATAGTACATTTGCGCCTTTTAGGCATTCCCATCAAAATTCGTATTCCTTTAAGTAGCAAGAAAAAAACAAAAAAAGAAGTTAAAAAATCTGAGAACAACACACAAAGCAAAAAAAAGCTAACGTTTTCACGATTTAAAAAAATATGCAGCGGAATATACTCTGCATATTCTGAATCTAAAAATGATATTAAAGAGGTTTTATCTGACTTAAGGCAAAAAATTGAGTTTAAAACCGTAGATTTTAAAGTTCATTTTGGTCTTTCAGATGCGGCAAAAACAGGTATTGCGACAGGTGCTGCATGGACCTCGTCATCGTGTTTGGTATCTGTTATAAATCAAATGTTTGGCATTAAAAAAATTGACCTTAATGTAACGCCCGACTTTAATCGGGAATGCTTTAATCTTTATATAAAAAGTATATTAATTTTAAGACCTGTGCATATTATTAGCATTGGCTTTAAGGCTTTAAAAATTGTAAATCTGTTCATCGAAAGGATGGACTTAGAATAAAAAACGAAAATTTTAAAAAGGCGGTGTCAATATGGCAGAGCATCCAATTAAAGGCTTAATGGAAACAGCAATGAAAAGCATAAAAGACATGGTAGACGTAAACACAATCGTTGGTTCACCCGTAGAATCGAAAGACGGAACTGTTATTATTCCTATTTCAAAAGTATCTTTCGGTTTCGGTGCAGGCGGAAGTGAGTTCGGCACACGTACCGGCGTTTCTCCTGACACAAATGCAAACTTTGGCGGCGGCTCGGGTGGCGGTGCAACAATTGACCCTGTTGCTTTTATGGTTGTAGGTCAGGGACAGATTAAGCTTCTTCCTATGGATAAAAGCACTTCTCCTATCGAAGATGTAATCGACAAGGTACCTACCCTGCTTGATAAGCTGGCTGACCTTTGCAAAAAGAAATGCTGCAAAAAGAAAAAAGATGATGAGGAAGAAGATGTAGTTATTGAAACTATTGAAACTGTAACTGTTGAAGACTAAAAGGGATGTAGCAAAATTGTGCATATCTCTGCGCAATTTTCCGTTCATCCCAAAAATAAATAGCATTGCCGCAATTACGGCAATGCTATTTATTTTTTCTCTATGCATATCAGCATCGGCGGATTATTTTTCTGATTAATAAAATCATGTGAAAGTACCGAAAAGCATTTTGAATCTATACCTTTTAGAAATTCTAAAATTGCATTTTTTTCTTCAAAGCCTGTGTCACCGCCTGAGTAGATGCACAAGGTCATTAATCCGCCTTTTTTTAAAAGCCTAAGACCTGCATCAATTGCGCTTATGCTTGTTTCTTTTTTCGTAGCTTTGTTGTGGTTGCCACCTGGCAGATAACCAAAATTAAACATAATTGCGCTGACATCACCGCTTATGTAGCCTTCCATTTTTTCGTGTCCGTCCAAAATCAACGTTACATTATTAAAATCTTTAACCCTTTCTTTTGTAGCATCTATCGCCTGTTTTTGAACGTCAAAGGCGTATACGTGACCGCTATCCCCCACCATACTGCAAAGCAACTCTGTATCGTGTCCATTTCCGCAGGTGGCATCAATTGCAATATCGCCCTCACCTAAAACCTTTTTTATATATTCATGGGATAAACCCAGACAATTTTTAAGTATGCTCATAAATTTCCCTCCTGCTACAATTATAGTATTTCTGAGCCGATATAGCAAGTCATAATTTTAAAACAGCTTTAAATACCATTAAAAACAAGCTCAATTTTTTATTGCTTTTTATTCGCGGATATGCTATACTAAGATTGCGATGCAAATTAATATTATCATTAAGAATGTGTGTATTTTTATACCTTTCGGTAAAAATGCATGCTCTATTTTCACATACATGCTTAATGATATTGAAAATTTGCGTCGCAGCGAGAGCTATGCATTTTTCGGTGCATCGACTCTCGGTGCACCTTTTTTGTTTTTACATAAATTTAAAGGTGCAAATGCATGCTCTTTGTTACCACACAAAAGAACCCACCTTTTTTAGGTGGGTTCAATTTTTTTATACTGATTTAATACTACTCTTATGCCCTGTAAGAGTTATAATTTCATCTTCGTTAGTAGAAAGCGGCATATCTATTGTAAAGCTATAATTTCTTCCGCCGTCTTCATCAGAAAAATCAACCGAAACATCGTGTATATTAATATTTCGCTTTTTAAACTCTTCCATCAGATATTTTTGATATCCCTCTTCTTTTACACCTTTTATTATAAGCTTTTTAGGTCTTATTGTCTTATTCTTATGAAAGTTAAGATGCAATACAATCTGAGCAATCAAAATTATAAATGTAGCAGAAATACCTATTAAATAAAGACCGGAGCCGATTGCCATACCAATACCGGATGTCGCCCATATTCCTGCCGCAGTGGTCAGACCCGTTATTGTGTTTTTATGTACAAATATCATACCTGCGCCCAAAAAACCAATTCCGCTTGCGATGGTTGATGCCACACGTGACGGGTCAAGACGGACATCTGCTGCATGAAATGCTGAATCAGTTACTAAATCAAAAAACGCATATTTTGAAATTACCATCATAAGTGCCGCACCGCAAGCCACAACAAAATGCGTACGCACACCTGCCTCTTTTGAGCGATTTTTTCGCTCCATACCAACAATCATACCACAGATTCCCGCAAGCAAAATTCTTGCTATATACTCTGCCTGCTGTAAATCCCATAACATAACTTTTACATCTCCTTTTTAATTAAAACTGTTATAATACACAACTATGCAATTAAAGGCATTAAAATTACTTATTTAAGTAAATCTTCGTAAACTTCACGAATACCAGAATAAACAAACTCCGGCTTAGTTTCGCTCGCTTCTAAGTCTTCTAATGTACCCTCGCCGCTTAAAACAAATATTGTACTTATTCCTGCATTTACACCACAGGCAATATCTGTGTAGAGTCTGTCTCCGATAAGAACGGTTTCGCTAGCCGAAAAACCACTTTTTTCGATTGCCGCTAAAGCCATATCAGGCTCAGGCTTTCCTATAAATTTGGGCATTCTTTTGGTAGCATTAAAAAGCATCTGCGAAACAGAGCCACAATCGGGAACATATCCATACCAAGTAGGGCATACCCAGTCAGGATTTGTAGCGATATAATCTACTCCCCTGCCAAGTAAGATGCAGGCATCTTCTAGTTTCTGAAAGCTAAGCTCAGTATCAAACCCCATACAAAGACAGTCTATATCATCTTCTAGCTTGTCGGTAATATTAAAGCCTGCTTTTTTAAGCTGTCCTTTAAATGACGTTGTGCCTAAAGCATAGATTTTATTATAGTTTTTCTTTTCAAGATATGACACTGTGGCATTTGTAGAGGTCAAAAAATCCTCTTCTTCCGACTCGATACCAAGACTTTTAAGCTTTTCTATATATTTATCAACACTCTTTGACGAATTGTTGGTTAAAAACATATATCTGCCGCCCATTTTTTTAACCTGCTCTAAAAATTCTAATGTTCCTTCAAAAAGCTGTGTGTCGATATATAACGTACCATCCATATCTAAAAGAAACAGCCTTTTGTTTTGTAATTTATTCATTTTTTTGCCTCACCTATGCTCCAAAGAGCTTCCTTTCCGGTTGAAATAGCCATTGCACCTGCTGAAATTGCCTCTTTAACCTCGTTTTCGGTGTCGATTAAGCCGCCTGCAATAATCGGTACATCTACACGCTTTTTAAGTGCACTTATTATTTTTGTAACTACACCGGGCATAACCTCAATCATATCTGCCTTTGATGCTTTTAATCCCTCAACAGTTGTATCAACAGATTGCGAATCAACTACAAAAAAGCGTTGCACAGTAAAAAGCTCTGCCTCTCGTGCCATTTTAATGATGTTTACTCTGGTGCTTATAATTCCGTCAACACCTGTTTGTTTGGCAAACTTAATTCCGCTTTTATCTTTACCTATGCCGGTTGCTAAGTCTAAGTGAATAAAAAGTTTTTTTCCGTTTTTATGCACACGACTAACCTTTTCGTTTAAAGTCAGCAAATCAGGGTTTAAATCGAAAATAAGTCCGCAATCAGACACAAGTGCCCTGTCTAATTCTTTTTCAGACCTGATTGCCGCTATGACCGACTTTTGTATTGATTTGAGCATAATCTCTCACCTCAGAGCTATTATTCTGCATTCTGCGTTGCAATAACCTTAGCACCGTATATTTCATCTATTATAACACAACCAATCTTAATTGGCAAGTCCGGATTTGCATTATTTATAGCTTTCATACAGTCAAATACCTTTTCTTTAGGAATAGGCTTATCAGTTTTTACTGCTACAACCGTTCCGTCAGAGCAACGAACAGTAGATGTAACTGTACGCATAGGATTTGTGCATTCCGTTCGGGCATACACTTCTCCTCTTGGGCAGGTGTTTCCGCTTACGCTTTTAACCTCGCCACCATCTAGCGCTACCTTAAGACTGCAACCCATTGGGCATACTATACAAGTTAAATTTCTCTCCATTGTAATTTCCATAGCCTTTCTGCCCACAAATAGCAATTAAAAATACACACGTTTCTCATCGTGGGCAGATGAGGCGTATAATGGAAATTATGCACATCGCCGTTTTGTGACTTTAGTCACAAAAACTCGGCGGTGCAATAAATTCCGCCGGAGGCTTTAACGTGATTTTCACGTTAAAGCTCCAATTCAAGTGACAGTTCTTTTGCGCCATCAAGCTTTTCGCCTGCAAGCTTAATGCTTTCCATCTCGCCGGGAGCAACCTTAATCTTTTTCTTTGAATAAATTTGCTCACCGTCTTTATAGACGTTAATTTTAACGTTTTTAAATACGTCACTCACTCTGAAATATACCGTAATATCTTTTTTAGTTGTAATTCTTTGAGGAACGCTGTATCTTATTTTTCCGTCAGTTTTAATTACTGCATCCATATCGTTTTGTGCGCCTGATTTTATGTAATTTGCCGCACTTTTACCCGCAATTTCTGCCTCTTCGGATACAAAGTCAACCAAATCGTGTACGTGCAGTACGTTACCGCAGGCAAAAATACCCTCTTTTTGAGTCTGTCTGTCCTGGTCAACTACTGCGCCGTTTGTTATTCTGTCAAGGTCAACCTCTGCCGCCTTTGTCAGCTCATTTTCAGGGATAAGTCCAACAGATAAAAGCAAGGTATCACAAGCAATGAACTCACGAGTTGAATCAATCGGCTTTCTTTTTTCATCAACCTGAGCGATTGTTACACCCTCTAAACGTTCTTTTCCGTGGATTTCTACAACAGTGTGGCTTAATTTTAACGGAATGTTAAAGTCGTTTAAGCACTGCTCGATATTTCTTGCAAGGCCTCCTGAATATGGCATAAGCTCGCAAACTGCTTTAACCTCTGCACCCTCTAAGGTCATACGACGTGCCATAATAAGACCAATATCACCCGAGCCTAAGATTACAACACTTTTTCCGGGCATATAACCCTTCATATTTACAAACTTCTGTGCTGTTCCTGCGCTGTAAATACCTGCAGGACGGCTACCTGCGATGTTTAATGCACCTTTAGAGCGCTCACGGCAACCCATTGCAAGAACGATTGCCTTTGCTTCTATTGTAAAAATTCCGTCTTCTTCGTTGGTTGCAGTAATGATTTTATCCTTTGTGATATCTAAAACCATTGTACCTGTTTTAAAAGGTATGCCGTATTCACGAACTTTTTCTTCATATCTCCATGCATATTCGGGTCCTGTAAGCTCTTCGCCGAATTTATGCAAGCCAAATCCATTATGTATACACTGCTGAAGGATTCCGCCGAGCTTAACATCACGCTCTAAAATAAGAATGTCACGTATACCGCTTTCGTATGCCGCTATTGCCGCACTCATTCCGGCAGGACCTCCGCCAATAATAACTAAATCAGTCATAGCTTATTTGTCCTCCTTTGTTTTAGAGCAGTTAATGTATGAACCTGCGCCAAATTTTGTTACATCTTCGTATGCAATATTCATTTCTTTCGCCAAAAGCTCAACTATGTACGGACTGCAGAATCCGCCCTGACATCTTCCCATCTGTGCTCTGGTACGACGTTTTACGCCATCTAAATCACGAGCCTTGGGGTTTGTTCTTATTGCCTCTAAAATTTCGCCCTCGGTTACACCTTCGCAACGACAAACAATTTTACCAAAGGATTTATCCTTTTTAATAATCTCGTTTTTCTCTTCAACTGATGCTTCACGGAAATAGTGCATAGGCTTTCTTTCAGGATTAAAATCTGCTTTTTCATTAAGCTCAAAGCCCTGTTCTTTTAACATATCTGCAATATATTCTGCGATTGCAGGCGATGCCGAAAGACCGGGAGATTCGATTCCTGCTGCATTAATAAAGCCTTTTTCAGGAGAGGTGATTATAAAATCACCTGTGCTTCCCACAGCACGAAGACCGCAGAAAGATGTGATGGTTTTATTAAAAGGAACACCCTCAACATTCTCGTAGGTTTCTTTAATAATCTTTTCAAAACCATCTGCTGCTGTTGCCTTGTTTTCTTTATCCTCCATATCGACAGATGTAGGACCGGTTAAAAGGTTTCCGTCAACTGTGGGGGATACCAAAATACCCTTACCCATTTTTGATGGTGTTCTGAATATTGTGTGGCTTACAATGTTGCCGCACTCTTTATCTAAAAGTATGTATTCGCCTTTTCTCGGATGAACACTAAATGACTCATCACCAATCATAGCCGCAATTTTGTCAGAATAAAGTCCTGCACAGTTAATAACACAGCGGGATTTCACAGTTTCTGTTTCAGATTTAACTTCGTATCCGTCATCTGTTTTATCAATAGCTGTAACCTTAAAATTACACTTTAACTCTGCGCCATTATCCATCGCATTACCAACTGCCGCAATAGTAAGCTCATACGGGCAGATGATAGCACCAGTTGGTGCATAAAGTGCGCAAATTGCATTGTTTGAAATGTTAGGCTCTAATGCTTTTAACTCTTCTTTATCTAAAATACGAAGGTCTTTAACTCCGTTTTCGTTACCTCTTACTAAAAGCTCAGATAAAACCTTTTTATCTTCTTCATTAAAGCCAATAACCAAAGAGCCGTTCTTTTTGTATTTTACACCCAGCTCACGTGCTACCTTTTCCATCATTTCAGAGCCACGAACATTAAGCTTTGCTTTAAGGCTTCCTTCTTTTGCGTCAAATCCTGCGTGAACAATAGCCGAATTTGCTCTTGTTGCCCCCATTGCAACATCGTTTTCACTCTCTAAAATGCAAACCTTTAAAGAGTAGCTTGAAAGCTTGCGTGCAACCATTGCACCGACTACGCCTGCTCCGATAACCGAAACGTCATACATCTTTCTTCCTCCTTTAAAACATAAAAAAGACGCACCAAAACAAGGCCTATACCTTGTTTTGATACGTCTCCTAATCTCTGTATCTCTTACATTATAACATTATATGCGTAATTTGTCAAATTATTTCTGTTTTTGTTATTCTTTAATTAAACAATTACACTTTTACCATTTTGCGCACTTTCATAAATTGCAAACATAGCATTCATTGTGTCTTTTATATCTGCAAGTGAAAAGCGGTCTTTGTTTTCATAGTAATCATATAGCGCTTTAGCATGACCGTTGCCCCAATAGTCTTTGCCTTTAAATTCCTGAGAGTCGCTGCATATAACTTCTCCGTTTGAAATAAGCATACCTTCTACATATTTAAAACTGCGATTTTCAAACTCAAATTCAAGCTGCACAGATGAATTTTTGCAGTATGCATTAGTTGCATAAAAAATACCAGTCGCACCCGATTCATACTTAATATATGCATCTATCGTGTCTTCAACCTCGATAATTCCCTGCAAAGAACAGTTGTGCATAGATGCAGAAACCTCTTTAGCCGCACCCATAAAATACATCATAAGGTCTAAGGTGTGAACTGCCTGATTTATAAGCACTCCTCCGCCCTCTGTTGCCTTTTTGCCTCGCCAGTCTGCAGCATTATAGTAGCTTGCACCACGCGACCACGTTAAAATTCCCTTAACGCCTATCGGCTTTCCGATACTTTTATCGCTACTGGCAATTCGTTTTAATTCTTCTATGCAGATATTTTTTCTGTTCTGAACGACAGGATAAATATTTTCTACATTATACTCAGAAAAAATCTTTTCAAGCTCGTCTTTGGTCATTACTGCAGGCTTTTCGACAACTACTTTTTTGCCGTGCTCTAAAGCCTTGCACGACATTTCGTAATGCAGATAATGTGGCGTGCAAATATGAATAACATCTATATTTTTATCATTTAAGCACTCATCAAAATTATAATATGCTTTAGCATTATATTGCTGGGCAGCTTTATCTGCACGGGATTTATCTATATCGCAAACAGCATATAGCTTTGCACTTTTTAAGTTAGATAAAACCTCTGCATGAACAGGTCCGATCGCGCCAAAGCCGACAATACATGCATTCATCATTTAAATTCCCATAGCCTTTCTGCCCACAAATAGTAATTAAAATTATACACTCTTATCATCGTGGGCGGATAAGGCGTATAGCAGTAGCTTGCTACAAATCAAATGTCGCTATAAAGCTCGTTTTCTTTGGCAAGCTTTGCATGTGAGTTATTGACCAAATCAAAGATTTGGATAACTCTCCAAAATGTTATTAATAAGTACCAGTTGTATCGGCATACACCTTGTTAACCTTTTTAACAACGGTAGAATTTTTAATCTTGTCCTGTAAAATTTCGTAAAACTTATCATCAGGGAAGTTTTTAACGTCTACTGTTTCACCTGTCCACGCACTTAAGTGAATTGCGTTGGATATTGTAAGACCTAAAATTCCGTCTTCTCCCTTAGCTAAAAGCTCTTTTCCGGTTTCTAATGCGTTAGCAAAATCCTTTAAAATACCGACGTGCTGCTCACCGCCTGAAAAATCACACGGGATATCGCAAGCCCAGTTTTCGATAATACCAAATGGTACTTTGTTTGTTCTGTTGTATTCTCTTTCAGAGATTACATTGCGGTTAAAGGTAATTTTGTTGTTTTCAACTACAATTCTACCCATATCGCAAGCAATTTCAAGTCGGTTTGTTCCTGGAGATTCGCCTGTTGATGTTATATATTCACCGGTTGTTCCGTTGTCATATTCAAAGTATGCCATAACATCGTCTTCAACCTCGATGTCGTAGTATTTTCCGAAAGATACCTTAGAATAAATTCTGTCAGGAACACCGAACAGCCATTGCCATAAATCGAGCTGATGCGGATTCTGGTTGATTAAAGTTCCGCCGCCCTCATCTTTCCAGGTTGAACGCCATGTGCTGCTGTCGTGATATGCCTGAGGTCTGTACCAGTTTGTTATAATCCAGGTAACTCTTTTAATGTGACCTAAATGACCATCTTTAATCATCTGACGAAGCTTCTGATAAACAGGATTAGTTCTCTGATTATACATAATACCAAAGAGTTTGCCGGATTTTGCAGCAGCCTCGTTCATCTCTTTAACCTGCTTTGTATAAACACCTGCAGGCTTTTCTGTAATAACGTTAAGACCATATTCGAAGGCTTTAATTGCAAGCGACGGATGATCATAGTGAGGAACAGCAATTAAAACAGTATCGCACAGTCCGCTTTTATATACTTCTTCAGCTGTTTCAAATACCGGAATCTGCGGATATGTATCTGCAATTAACTTTCTTCTTTCTGCATCAATGTCACAAACAGCAGCAACTTCCATTTTAGGAACTTTACCAGACATTATGTTTTTTACATGGTTAAAGCCCATGTTACCGCAACCAATTATACCAATTTTAACCTTAGCCATTAAAATCCCTCCTATAAAAGCTCTACGAGCGAGTTATAAGCAAGTATAAACTTGCCTTCGCCACTCTCTTCTAAGCTCAACATTTTGTCATCAAGCTCTAAGTCTGCCAAGCCTTCAAAGCTGCCTAAATGCGGCTCTAAGCTTAAAAAGCCGTCAAATCCGTTTGCAAAAAGGCTGTCTAAAATATATTTTAAGTTTCCGTCGCCATAGCCAGCCGGAACAACTTTTCCGTCTTCTTTCATTGCATCTTTAATGTGCATATAAGCGACAAAATCTTTAAGCATTTCATATGCTTCTTTTGTATCCTGACCGCTCTGGATAAAGTTTGCAGGGTCAAAAACTGCCTTAAAGTTATCGCAAGCAAGCTCTTTTAATATATCAAGACATCTTGGAGCTATATCACCATAGATATCCTTTTCGTTTTCGTGCAGAAGAATAACATCTTCTTTTTTTGCATATTCAATAAACATCTTAAGACGTTCTAAAACCAAAGCTCGCTCATCGGCGGTCCATTCGCCACCATCGTGATAAAAGCTGAAGATTCTTATAAAGTTACAGTCTAACATTTTAGCTGTTTTTACAACTCTTTTAAACATTTCAAAATGAGCATCAAAATCGTCTGTCAGCTTAATTTTTCCGACCGGTGAGCCAATAGATGATGCCTTAATTCCGCACTCATCCATTTTTGCTTTTAAAGCAATAACCTCTTCATCGTTTAATACAGAAATACTTTTGCCGTTAATGAATCTTGGCTCAAAATATTTCATATTAAGCTTGCCGATGGCCTCGAACTGAACGTTAATATCGCTTGCAATTTCATCTGAAAAACCTGATATTTTATTATACATATTTTTTCTCTCCTTATTTATATTTTGGCTTTATTGTACCACAACTTTTAATGCATTTCATTATAAAAATTGTTAAAAACATTGCAAATGTTGTCGTGGTGTGCTACAATTAATGCGAGGTGATATTATGGATGATTGTTTTTACAAAATGCGTGAGGCAGAATTTTTAAATCCGGCACACACAAACTTTCTTCTGCACATACACGAAGAATATGAAATCCTGCTTTTTTTTGAGGGCGATGCAAAATATGTCGTGGAAGAAAAAAGCTATAATCTGTCCCCTGGCGACATCATTATTATAAGGAAACACGAAATGCATCGGATAATGCATAACTCAAACGCAAAATATCACCGTTTTCTTATTTGGATATCACCTGAATTTTTCGCAAAACACAATTGCACCGAATATGAAAAGGCATTTTTGCCCACCAGCTTTAATTCAGGACATAAAATAAATTCTGACATTGTTCATTCAAGCGGCTTATATGACGCAATTAT
>JAFQAG010000048.1 GCA_017416985.1 Clostridia bacterium | reverse complement strand
TGTATCAATTATAACACACATTAGGCATAAAATAAAGACCTTTTATAAATATGCCCAAACAAAAAATTTTATTCATTTTTTTACTATTTATACCAAAAATAATTCGTCTTTTTTCGCTAGTTGTTGCTAAAATTCTTTTATTTTCATCATAAAAACACTTAAAAATTAAGAAAAAACTGCACTTTTAATGTGAAATCTGTCATAATTTATCAAAATATTTTATTTTCAATTCGCAACTTTTGACATTTTTTTCCAATTAGTTTGTGTATAATAAACTTGTAAAAGCAAAAACGGTATCTTTTTATGCCGCAATTATAAGTGCAATTATTTCGGTGGTATTATAAAATGACAAACAACGAGGTTAATACGTTTAAACGTGAACAGCTTTCTAAAAGCAAGCAAAATATTTTTTACCGATTAAGACAGGTCGATTATTTTGAACTTTCTGAATATATAATTCTTCTTATTTTAGGCAGGGCGGCGATTTTTGGCTCAATCAATCCGTTTTGTATTGCCTTTTTTGCTGCTACCTTTCCCTCACAAAAAAAGGTGTATGCAATCCCGTTTGCCTGCGTTGGCATAATTTTGAGCGGATTCGGAATTTTAACTTTAAAATATTTCGGCTCTCTGGCCATTGTTGCAACCTTTTCTTTACTTTTGGGCAACGAGCTTTCAAAAAGACCATGGATTTACGGTCTTATAAGCTCGGTATCCATATTATTAAACGGATTAATATATGTATTTTTTGATGGCTTTTTATTATATGATATTTTTATGCTTATAACCGAAAGCGCTCTTACACTTTTATGTTTTTTTGCCTTTAAACGTGCGGCGGCACTCTTAAAAACACTAAAAAACCGCAAAATCCTTGAAAATGAAGAAACACTCTCACTCATCCTCCTCGCCGCCGCCGTAATTTTAAGCATTGCGTCTATACCCAATATGTCAGGACTGGCGCACATACTCTCCTCTTTAATAATAATGCTTTTATCTCTTACTGGTGGTGCGGCTATTTCGGCAATGGCAGGAACTCTTTTAGGGCTGGTTATAAGCACATCTGATATTTTGCCAGCTCAGGTGGTTGGCATTTACAGCATTTGCGCAATATCCAGCGGTCTTTTAAGACGATATGGTAAATGGGGGGTGTCGGGCGGATTTTTAATCTCAAATGCAATCGCTGTGATGTACTTTAACTCATCTACCGTGACTTTTATAGCTTACTATTATATTTTGGCAGCAGCAGCAATTCTTTTCGTTCTGCCCGACAGATTTTTATCCATATTCGGTGCCGTTGCCAGAACCCCGGGATTTCAGCCTGCCGATGATATAGCAACCAAACTAAAGGATATCGTAAAAAGGCGCTTGGGCGAGGCATCTGAATCTTTTTCTGAGCTATCAGGAATTTTTAAAGAATTAATTGAAGATAAAATTTCTACCGATTTGCGAGATGCAAGTCAAGTGTTTGAAAAAACAGCCGATACAGTTTGCAAAACCTGCAGTATGAGCCGTTATTGCTGGCAAAAGAACTATAATAACACTACAAAGATGCTAGAAAAAATGCTTCCTATAATTAAAGAGCGAGGCTATGCCGCAGATATTGACTTTAGCCCTAAATTTCGCGAAGACTGTCTTAGATTCGGTGATTTTATATCTGCATTAAATAAAAATTACGAAACCTATAAAATAAATCTGATGTGGTCTGGCAGAGTGTTAGAAAGCCGATGCTTAGTTGCTGAGCAGTTCGAAAACGTTTCTTCTGTATTAAATAATATCAGTTCACAGCTTGACAGCGATATAGCTCAGGATATGCAGTTAGAAAATAAAATTGCTGCCGCTTTAGACCGCAAGGGGATATCTGCAGGCAATATCTGCCTTACAAGTGCTGATGGTTTTGAAGTGAGTATGCTTTCAGCCTCGTGCGGTGGAAAGCTCAACTGCTCTACCACAGTTGCCGCCACGATAAGCGAGGCTTTAGGAGTGCCTATGCTCAGAACATCACGCAGTTGCAGTGACGAGGTATGCAAATTGCACTTCAGGGAGCAGGAACGTTATGTTACCGATATTGGTCTTGCTCAATTAACCCGTGATGATACAAAACGCACAGGTGACAGTCTTACATACACCCTGCTTGATAACGGCAAGTTTGTTCTTGCTCTATCTGACGGAATGGGAAGCGGAGCACGTGCTAATCTGCAAAGCACAATAACAGTTGAGCTTATAAAGCGTCTGCTTAGTGCAGGATTTGATAAAGATACCTCTCTTAAACTTATTAATAGCGTTCTTTTAACAAATACAGAAGAAGAAACATTTGCAACGGTGGACATGTGCCTTGTAAATCTTTATACAGGCTCACTTGAGTTTATAAAAATCGGAGCCGCAAATTCATACATTAAAAGCAAAAATGATGTAATTTGCATTGAATCTTCTTCACTGCCTGCAGGAATTGTTGAAAATCCTGAGGCAGATTGCGCAATATACAGCGCCAATAACGGCGATTACATAATTATGGCGACTGACGGGGTTATAGATGTGCTGGAACGAAGCGGCAAGGATGCCGTAAAAGAAATAATAACGGCATGCAACAGTTCTTCTGCACAGATTTTAGCCGATTCGCTGCTTTTGGAGGCTGTTCGCCTGTCAGGCGGAAAAATTAAAGATGATATGACGGTACTATGTGCCGCAATATGTGAGGTGATGTAAGCGAAAAGGGATGTAAAAGGCGTAGTTGTATATATATACAACTACGCCTTTTTTCTTTAATTACACACAAAAATTTAACCTCAAAAAATTTTTTAAAAAGTTTTAAAAAAACTATTGACAGCATATATACATTTGTGTATAATGTAATTGTAAACAAAAACGATAATCATTATCGTTATCAGAAAGGAGTACGGATATGAAATACTCCAAACAGCGGGAAATGATTTTAAACTATATTATTGAAAATAAAAATCATCCTACCGCCGAACAAATTTACACTGACTTAAAACCAGATGCACCGGCACTCAGTCTTGCTACTGTATATCGAAATCTTAACCTTTTATGTCAGATTGGCGAGATACAAAAGCTCGACACAGGCGAAACAGTTGACAGGTTCGATGCCGACACCTCAAACCACGCACATTTCATCTGCGAGAATTGTCACTCGGTAACAGATATTTTTATCGATGCGGTCAATCAGAAAATGATAATAGGCGAATTGGGAAACGGGTTTTCAATCGACCGACACAAGCTTTTTTTATATGGCAAGTGCTCTTGTTGCAGTCAAGTAAAACAGTAAAAAAAATAATTAAAATTTATGGAGGTCTTTATTATGAAAAAATTTGTATGTCCTGTTTGCGGTTATGTTCACGAAGGAGAAGCAGCACCAGAAGCTTGCCCGGTATGTAAAGTTCCCGGTAGCAAGTTTAAAGTTATGGAAGAAGGCGCAGCACTCGCTGCTGAGCACGAATATGGTGTATATGCTAAAACCGTAAAAAATAATCCTGATATCAGTGAAGAAGATAAAAAATATATCTTTGAACAGCTTATGGCTAACTTTAACGGCGAATGTGCCGAAGTAGGAATGTATCTGTGTATGGCAAGAATTGCTCACAGAGAGGGATATCCTGAAGTAGGTCTTTACTGGGAAAAAGCAGCTTATGAAGAAGCTGAACACGCAGCAAAATTTGCTGAGCTTTTAGGTGAAGATTTAGAGCCCAACATGAAAGCTACAACAAAAGATAACCTTAAATGGAGAGTTGATTGTGAATATGGTGCAACTCAGGGTAAATTTGATTTAGCTAGCTGCGCAAAGAAAAACGGTTTAGATGCAATCCATGATACCGTTCACGAAATGGCTCGTGACGAAGCTCGACATGGCAAAGGCTTAGAAGGACTTTTAAACAGATATTTTAAATAATAAAATAGCATAGGGGTTGCTATGCAACCCCTACATAAAAAAGTGGTGATAAAAATGATAGAAAATTATATGGTTTGTAATTGTATGCAGGTTAGCTATAATGACATAGCCGACGCAATGCACAATCTTACAAAATTTGACGATGTGCTCAGCTCATTTAAGCACGTACAGCAGGTAACTCATTGTTCAACAGGTTGCGGTGGCTGTCATCAGAAGGTGCTTGATATAATCTCAGAGATTATGAGTGGTGCATCAGTATAAACAAATTCCCGATTTACAAACGGTTAAAGCCGTTATGTATAAATTTTAGCTTTTCTACTTATACTACTACCCTACATTAAAACAGACAGGAGGCGATTCCATTGAAGAAGTATGCTTGTCCTTGCGGATATGTTTATGATCCTGAAATCGGCGATCCGGATAACGGCGTTGCAGCAGGAACAGCATGGGAGGATGTTCCCGAAGATTGGGTATGTCCTGTATGCGGACTTTCAAAAGATGCTTTTGAAGAAGAATGAATTACAAGCAAATCCAAACAGTTGTAGCAAATATACTGCTATGACTGTTTTATTTTTTTGTTTAAACAGTTGACATATTAAAAAAAAAATGTTATAATATATAAAAGTAACTAATTAGTTGGTTTTTGTTTGGAGGAAACTTTATGACTTTAGCAGAAATAAAAAACAAAATAATTAATGCTATTGATGAGAATAAAGACGAAATTGTAAAAATAGCGGAGCAGATTTTAAACAATCCTGAAACGGGATATAAAGAAGAAAAAACCTCTGCCCTTACCCGCAAGGTGTTTGATTCTTTGTCACTTCCCTATCAATATCCGCTAGCCAAAACTGCAGTTAAGGCCACATTGGGCGAAAAAAGTGACAAACCTAACGTTTGCATAATTGGCGAAATGGATGCTTTAAGCTGTAACGGTCATCCTTTTGCATCCGCAGATGGTATAGCCCACGCCTGCGGACATCACGCACAAATGGCAGCAATGTTAGGGGCAGCAATCGCTCTTACAAAAAGCGGTGTTATTAATGATTTAGACGGAAATATTTCATTTTTTGCTGTTCCTGCCGAAGAATTTATAGAGCTTGAATACAGAAAAAGTCTTAAAGATGAAGGCGAAATAAGCTACTATGGAGGAAAGCAACAGTTAATATCAGAAGGTGCTTTTGACGACGTTGATATGGCGCTTATGCTCCACGCACAGCCAAATGAAGAAAAAGCTAATGTATATGTAAGAGGATATAATCTTGGATTTTTAGCAAAAACCATTACATTTCGTGGAAAAGCTGCTCACGGCAGCAAGCCATTTGAGGGTACTAATGCATTAAATGCGGCGGCACTCTCTCTTATCGGAATCCACTCAAACCGTGACACCTTTAAAGAGGAAGACAGAATTCGTATTCACCCAATTATAACTAAAGGCGGTGATGTTGTAAATTCAATTCCTGACGAGGTATGCATCGAAACCTATGTGCGTGGTGCAACCTTTGAGGCAATAAAAAAAGGCAACGATGCCGTTATGCGTTCAGTAAATGGTGCGGCACAGATGATAGGTGCAACTGTTGACGTTGAAGATGTGCCAGGATATTTGCCACTATCTGAAAGCTTAGAGCTTTCTGAAGTTATTGAAAATATTTGTAAAGAAGTTATCGGAAACGATGCTTTAATATATAACGAGCCTGTCACAGGTTCATCAGACATTGGCGATTTAAGCTATGTTCTGCCGACAATACAGCCATCTATCGGTGGATTTTCAGGTAACCTTCACGGCAAAGAATTTGTCGCAAGTAACAAAGAAACTGCATACGTTCTTTCTGCTAAGTTGTTGGCACTTACCGCAGCCGAGCTTTTATATGACGGAGCTAAAAAGGCAAAGGCAGTAAAAGAATCTTTTAAACCGCAAATGACAAAAGACGAATATATGAACTATTTAAAAGGAGAATGATAATATGTGGACTGAAGAAAGACTTAACGAAATGCTGACTACCCCATCGCAAGCCTTGATTGAAGATATGAAAAAAATTGAAGGCGATATTATGGTGCTGGGTGCAGGCGGAAAAATGGGACCAACTCTTTGCGTATTGGCTAAAAATGCAGCAAAAGCTGCAGGTGTTGATAAGAAAATATACGCTGTTTCGCGTGGTTCTGACCCTATTGCAACACAGCTTATGAGAGACAACGACATCGAAGTTATTGCTATGGACCTTTTGGATAAAGAAAAGCTTTATTCTTTGCCAGATGTTCCGAATATAATTTATATGGCAGGTAAAAAGTTCGGCACAGACGGAAACGAGTGGCAAACATGGGCTATGAACTCTACTCTTCCGGCTTTTGTTGCAGACAAGTTCAAAAAGTCTAACATAGTTGTATTTTCTTCAGGAAATATTTATCCTATCGTTAAGCTTTCTGACGGTGGATGCAGAGAATGCGACAAAATAGGACCTATTGGTGAATACACAATGAGTTGCTTAGCAAGAGAACGAGCTTTTGAATATGCTGCTAATACCTTTGGCACAAATGTATTTATATACAGACTTAACTTTGCAGTAGATTTAAGATACGGTGTTTTATTTGATGTTGCAAATAAAATATTAAACGAGGAGCCTATAAGCCTTTCTACCCCTTGCTTTAACTTTATCTGGCAAGGCAGCGCAAACGAAATTGCGATAAGAGGCTTGCTACACGCAGAATCTCCTGCAAAAATTATGAACGTGACCGGTCCTGAAACCGTTTCTATCAAAAAGGCTGCGTTAGAGCTCGGCGAATATCTGGGCAAAAAACCTATTTTTGAGGGCGAAGCTGGTAACGATGCTTACTTAAACGATGCATCACTTGCAATGGAAACCTTTGGTTATCCTGCTGTTTCTGCAAAAACCTTGATTCGTTGGCAGGCTGAATATATTAAAGACGGTGGAAGAACTTTAGACAAGCCAACACACTTTGAAGAAAGAAAAGGCAGCTATTAATTTTTGCACAAAGAAAGGATTGATATAAATGACCAGACACGAAATTGCTTTAAAAAAGCTGGCAGAGGGAACAGTTATTCCTGCCACTCCCTTAGCACTTGATAATAACAGAAACTTAAACGAAAAAGGCTTGCGCCTTTTAATGAATTATTACTTAGCAAGTGGTGCAGGCGGTATTGCAACTGCAGTACATACCACACAGTTTGAAATCAGAAAACCCGAAATCGCTCTTTTTGAGCCGGTTTTAAAAATAGTTTCTGAAGAAATTGATAAGTTTGAAAAAGAAAATAATACTGTAATTGTTAAGGTTGCAGGCGTTTGCGGTCCTAAAGAGCAGGCAACAAAAGAGGCAGAGCTTGCTAAAAAATACGGCTACGATGCTGTTCTTTTAAGCCCTGGTGGATTAAATCATTTAAGCGAAGATGAAATGATTGAACGAACAAAAGCCGTTGCCGCTATTATGCCGGTTATTGGTTTTTATCTTCAGACAGCAGTTGGTGGTCGTGTGTTCTCGTATAATTACTGGGAACGTCTTTGCGCAATTGATAATGTTGTTGCTATTAAATGTGCATCATTTAACCGCTATCAGACCTTAGAGGTTGTTCGTGCAGCAGCAATGTCTGAACGTAGCGATAAAGTAACTCTTTACACAGGTAATGATGACAACATTGTAATAGACTTACTTACCAAATATAAATTTAACAAAAACGGCAAATCTGTTGTAAAGGCATTTGAGGGCGGATTACTCGGACATTGGTCAGTATGGACAAATAACGTTGTAAATATGTTTAAAATGCTTAAAGCCGAAAAAGATAAAGATACTATTTCGACCGAGCTTTTAACATTAGCAGCAGAGGTAACAGATGCAAACAGCGCATTTTTCGATACTGCAAACGGCTTTGCAGGCTGTATTGCAGGTCTGCACGAGGTTTTACGTCGTCAGGGACTTATGGAAAACATTTTGTGCTTAAATCCTGACGAAACATTGTCGGCAGGTCAGCTTGAAGAAATTGACCGTGTATATCGTGCATATCCGCACTTAAACGACGATGCTTTTATTAAAGAAAATATCGATAGCTGGAAATCAAGGGTGTAGGCTATGGAACAAAGCAAAAAAACTGCTATAACTAAGCAAAAAATCTTAGATGCAGCCGAGGCAGAATTTTCTGCAAACGGCTTAGCCGCTGCCCGTGTTGATGCAATAGCTAAATCGGCAGGCGTTAACAAACAGCTTATTTATGCGCATTTTGGCAGTAAGGAAAGGCTTTATTCAACTATTTTGGATATTGTTTATAAAAGACTTTCGCACTATGAAGATATTATCTCAAATATTGAATTTAGCGGTATAGATACAATACGTAAGGTAGTTTTGGAGTATTTTAACTTTTTAGTAAAAAATCCAACCTATGTAAGATTGTTACTCTGGGAAAACTTAAATAACGCAAATTATATGGGCGAAATTAAAACCTCTTTGTTTTCTGGTACAGAAAATATACTGAAAAAAGGTGTCGAGGCAGGAGTCTTCAGAAAAAATCTTGATATAGAACAAACTGCAATGTCAATAAGTATGTTCTGCTTTTCGGCATTTTCAAACGTTCACACAGTATCAAAACTTTTAGGCAGAGATTTAAGTGCGCCCGCAGAGCTAAAAAAACGTGCCGAGCATATCGCTGATGTAATCACCGAGTACATTTTATACGGTGAGAATTAATTATGCGTTTCACCCTTTTTTGAGGGTATAATAAATTTTCGTTTATTATTTGAAACGAAAACTCCACACAATAAACATGAAAAGTATGCAGGGGAAGATTTAATCTGCCCCTGCATATTTTTTGTATTTATATAAAGAAAAAGCTGCAGTAAAATAGAATATTTTGCTACAGCCATTTTAATTATTCGCTTATCATTTTCATAAACTCATCAAACGTAAGCACTGTAACGCCCAAGCTATTTGCCTTATCAAGCTTGCTGCCCGCATCTTCTCCTGCAATTACATAGTCTGTGTTTTTTGACACACTGCCAGATGCCTTGCCGCCATTTTTTTCAACCAATGCAGTCATTTCGGCACGTGACAGTTCTTCAAACTTGCCTGTTATAACAAACTTTTTACCTGATAAGCGGTTTGTTTCGCCCTCTTCGGCATGATATTCGGTGTTGACTCCTGATGCTACCAGTTTTTGTATCAGTTCTAGATTTTTATCGTTTTTAAAGTACTCAAAAACATTTTGCGCTGTTTTTTCGCCGATGTCGGGAATTTGCGACATTTCTTCAGCTGTGGCATTCATAATATTTTCTAAAGAGCCAAAATGCTTTGCCAAAAGCTTAGATGAGCGCTGACCGTTTAATCTTATTCCGAACGCAAACAACAGCCTGAAAAGCTCTCTTTTTTTGGTTTCTTCTAATGCATCAAGCAGATTTTGTGCCGATTTATCTCCCATTTTTTCAAGTTTTGCAATATCCTCTTTATTAAGATAATACAAATCTGCCCACGATGTGATTAAGCCGTTATCTATAAGTTGATTGACTATTGCAGGTCCTAAGCCGTCAATATCCATCGCATCACGTGATGCAAAATGAATTATTGAACGTGCAAGCTGTGCAGGACAAGCTGTACCAACACAACGATATGCCGCCTCTCCGTCTGTGCGTAAAACCTCTGCTCCGCACTCAGGACATCTTTCTGGCATATAAAACTCTCTCTCGCTGCCGTCACGATCCTCTTTTGATACCTCGACAACCTCAGGGATTATATCTCCTGCCTTTCTTACCATTACATAATCTCCGATTTTAATATCCTTTTCACGAATATAATCAAGGTTGTGAAGTGTAACACGACTAACAGTAGACCCTGCAACACGAACAGGTTCTAAGACCGCATTAGGAGTTATTACACCAGTTCTTCCGACCTGAACTATTATATCTAAGAGCTTTGTTTTTTTCGTTTCTGCAGGGAATTTATACGCCTCTGCCCATCTTGGAAACTTAGAAGTCGAACCTAAAATTTCACGTTGCTCTAAATTGTTTATTTTAAGCACTGCTCCGTCGATTTCAAACGGCAAAGAGTAACGTTCTTCGCCTATTTCTAAAACTCTGTTAAATGCCTCTTTTATCGTTTTATACGCCTTGTGCTGAGGTATAACCTTAAAGCCCTGCTCCTTTAAAAAGTCTAAAGCCTCGGTATGTGTGTTTATTTCTACACCCTCAATTTTTTGAATGTTAAACACAAATATATCGAGTTTTCTCTCTCTTGCTATCTGAGGATTTAACTGACGCAGGCTACCCGCCGCCGCATTTCTTGGATTTGCAAAAAGAGGCTCTTCATTTTTTTCTCTTTGAGCATTCAAGCTGTCAAAGGTATCCTTTGCCATAAATACCTCGCCACGCACCTCTAAAAGCGGAACGGTATCTTTAAGTCTTAAAGGAATTGAGGCAATTGTCTTTAAGTTTTGCGTTACATCTTCGCCTGTTATGCCATCTCCTCTGGTTGAGCCACGAACAAATAAACCATCACGGTATTCTAAAGATACCGAAAGACCGTCAATTTTATGCTCTGCTACATACTCATATGTGCCGCTACCTAAAACACCGCTAACACGTGTATCAAAATCCATTACGTCCTGCTCATTAAACGAATCGTGTAAGCTCTGCATTGGTACCTCGTGAGTTACGGATTCAAATCCCTCTAAAATCTTTCCACCCACTCTTACAGTTGGCGACGCAGGGTCTTTAAGCTCTGGATACTGTTCCTCTAACTGCTCAAGCTCGTGCAACAGATGGTCATATTCATAGTCAGAAATCTCGGGAGAATCTTCAACATAGTATTTATGTGCATGATAGTTTAAAAGCTCTGTAAGCTCTTTTATGCGGGCTGCACTCATTGTTTTTTCCTCACTTTCTGATTCTAGTCAGCATACCAAAGCGGCATTCTGCGTTTATGCTCTGTACGAGCATTTATTCTTATAATTTTTTCCGCCGCTTCTTTGTCATCAGTTGTTCCCGTTGCCATTACCTCTTCAATCTGCTTGTAGGTAACTCCCATTTCCTGCTCGTCTGTCTGACCTTCAAAAAGTCCTGCCGACGGTGCTTTTTTAATAATATTTTCAGGAGCATTTAAATATGTTAAAAACTCGTATATTTCGCTTACTGTAAGGTCTGCGATAGGATTAATATCGCAGCCGCCATCGCCCCACTTAGTAAAATAACCCATATAAAGCTCACACTTATTACCTGTTCCTGCAACCATTGCATTACGGCTTTGAGCTATGGTATAAAGTGTTGTCATACGTAGTCTTGGCGCAATATTGCTTTTTGCTGTATCTGTTGCCGAAGTAACGCTTTCTATCTGCTTTACCATTTCTTCTTTAACACTAGTTAAATCAACTGTTATGGTTTCGATATTAAACTGTTTGGCAACATCCATTCCGTCGTCCATATCTTCGCCGAAGTTACGCTTTGACTGACACGGCATAATCACACCCAAAACATTGCTGCATGCCATTTTGCACAAGATGCCGACCAATGCGCTGTCTTTGCCGCCGCTGTTGCCAAACACAATGCCGTCTGCGTGTGCATCTGCCATTGCTTTTTTTATAAATGCAACTCTTTTTTCAGTTTCAAGTTTATAATCTCTCATATTCAATCTCCTTATTATCACTTATTTTGCGTTAAAGCAAAATAAAAATGCGTATATGTTAATTCTACCACAATTTAATAAAAAAGTAAATTAAATACAACAATTCCTATAACTTTATTTTGTAACAAATAATTTTTGTCGGTATTTCATACAGAAACATTTTTATAAAATAGATGAACGCTTGATTTTCCATTGGTTTCGTGTTAAAATGTCCTTTATGAATAAATTCTCTCAGGAGGCAATATTATGGCAAAAAAACTTTTATCAATCATTATATCTCTTATAATGTGCATGTCGCTTTTTGGTGCCATACCAGCAAGTGCTGTTCAGGATGGTATGTTTTACTATTCCATTTCATTTGACGAAGCAACACTTACTGATGTAAAGACTTCTGCGTCAGGCACTATTACTATTCCTGATTCTTTTGGAGGTTATCCGCTGACCGAAATAGGCAACTCTGCTTTTAAAGATTGTACCCTTGTGACTGATATTAAAATTCCCAACGGAGTTACCACAATTCGTGACTACGCTTTCAGGAACTGCTCTGCTTTAGAAAGCATTACAATCCCCGATACCGTGGAATCCTTGGGCGGATATGCATTTTTTAAATGTACATCTCTTCCAAAGCTCACAGTTCCCAATGGTGTAACCCAAATCGGAAGATGCGCTTTTAAAGATTGTACAGCATTAAAAAGCATCACACTTCCTGAAAATATAACAACAGTCACCGAATATTTATTTGAGAATTGCACTTCATTAAAAACCGTTAAAATTCCTGATAAGGTGACAAAAATAGGCACCTCTGCATTCCGCGAATGTGCGTGTCTTACAACAATCACACTTCCTGGAGGGATAACCCAGATCAAACTAAATGCCTTTTATAATTGTACATTGCTTCAAGATGTATTTTTTGATGGTCTAGAGGAAGACTTTAATGCTATTAACATAAGCGACGGCAACGATTGTTTCCTTAATGCAAAAATAACTCTGGCAGATGGTTCAATACTTGGAAACAATTCAGGTGAGGGCAATCAGGGCGGTGACGAATCCGTTTCTGATCCGGATACCCCTACAGAACCCGAAGCTCCCAACTACTACACCTACAGTGTATCCTCCGGTGAAGCATGGATTACGGATGTGGACGAATCTATATCTGGCGACGTTGTCATACCTGCAACATTGGGTGGTTTCCCAGTTACACGCATCGAAAGCGGATTTAGGGATTGTAAAAATATAACCACAATCACAATTCCTGCTACTGTTTTTTCTATTGCTTACTCAGAATTCAGCGATTGTCCTTTGCTAACGGATATATTCGTAGAAGAGGGAAATAACTGGTTTTTCTCTAAAGACGGTGTTCTTTTCAGAACGACTACTTTCGGAGAAGT
>JAFQAG010000047.1 GCA_017416985.1 Clostridia bacterium | reverse complement strand
TGTTTCAAAGGATATAGTTGCTCTTGCTGTCTGCGTGGTAGAAGCATGAGTCGCACCATAGTTCCACTGCCAGCTGTTTTGTCCGTTAAAATAGTCTAATGTGGTTGCACCATTTGTGCTTTCGAAGTTTTCTTGCGTTAAAATTGTTTGTGTTGCTGCCGCACTAACACTTAAGCAAGGTACAAACAGGCTCATAGCTAAGGTTAAGCATATGCAAAGTGAAATAAATTTCTTCATGATAATCCTCCTTATTTAATAGTTTCTGTTATATTCTTCTGATACGGTCTGATAGAAGACGGGCTGTCCCAAGAGAATACTTTAATTGAGCCGCCTGTAAGACTACCATCAAGCTTAATGCCGTTGCTTATTTTAGCAGTTGTTCCTGCTGCAAGCACCTTGTGGATGTACTGACATTTTACAAGACGTTTGTCTGCATCATAAATTGCGAGTATAATTGTTGCATCTTTATCTGCAGCTGTTGTGTTTTCTAATGTAAGAGCGGCTGTTAAAAGTCCACCTGCTGTAAGGTTTGCACTGTCAACAATTGCATAGCTATCGCCATAGCCTGTTGAATATGTAACATTTAAAATGTCAACTGCAGGGCGAGATTCAGTTGTAAAGCTAATGCTACCACTTGCAGCGGTTCCGTTTGTATCGGTAACTCCTGTGAGTGTAATTGTATAGGTTGTTCCAAATGGCAATTTCTCTGCAAAGTCAATTAAAATTTTTGTTGCATCGCTTGCATCAACCGATGCTGTAAAGTCAGCTGCCGGTGATACTGTGATGTTGTCAGCTAAGCTTGCAGGGTCAATTGAGTTTGACATTTTTAAGGTAACATCTTTATCAATTTTAACACCGGTTGCACCATTTGCAGGGGTAGATGATACTAAAACTGTATTAGCAATTGTGCAAGCTTTAATGTTGTCAAGCTGTACATTAACAGTACCTGCAAATACGAAAGCAATTCCTTTTACATCGGTAACACCATTTGTTGTTGCCAATGCAAGCTTGTCGTTTACATAAAGCTTTTCGCCAACACCCGGGGTTACTATCATTTTAATCTGCATTTTAGTTGCCGCTGTTTCTGTTGCTTTTTCAATGTTTTTAATTCCAAGACTATTTTTAAACTCGGTTTTAGCACCATTATCGTCATTAATTGCTTGGCGGTCTTTAAATGCACTATAACCAACAAACATATTGCCCTGATAAATAGTCAGGTTGTGAGCTGCCTGTGCAGCTGCTTTTGAACCATCAGCTGCTGGAATCAATGCTGCAATAAACTGTTCACCATTTAAAATGTTTGTCGGGTCTTGCGAGGTGATAGTTAGGTCGTAAGAAACTACCAAACTGCTATTAGGATAATTTGCTGCATTAAACAAATCGCTAAAGCCTAAGCGAAGAAAACGCTCTGAGAGGCTATATTCTGATGTGGTGTCTTTATACGAACTGTTGCCCCAAATGTCGTTAGTATTATTATATTTTGCGCGTATTCCCTCTGACTGCATAACGGTGTTTCCGTCTGCTGTTTCAAAGGTAATGGTAGCTCTTGACGTCTGAGTGGTAGATGCATGGTTTGGACCATAGTTCCATGCCCAATTGTTTTTACCGTTAAAATAATTTAAACTAGTTGCGCCATCTGTGCTTTCAAACTTTTCTTCTGCCAAAGTTTTTGTGCTGTTGCTTGCCGATACAACACTAAATACCCCTAGTAGCATCATGCCGGCAAGAATTAAACTAAAAATTCTTTTTTTCATGTTTTTTCCTCCTATTTTTATATTATTTTTTTATTTATTTTAATAAAAACCGCAACTTATGGCTGGCATGCAGCCATAAGTCACACTTTTTAAATATTTTTGTTACTTAGTAACTTCAATGCTAAATTTAACTGAACCAATCTCTGGCGGAATTTTAACACGAAGTCTGCTAAATGTTGCATTTTCTACTCTTACTTTTGGGTCTAAGAACTCGTATTCTAAAGATGCATCCCATGTGTATGTCATTGTGCCACCGTTAAAGCTGAATGTAAGCTTACCCGGCTCAACTTTAATATCTGCACCGTTTCCTGCATCGTTCATAACGATTGGCAGGTTAACCCATAAGGTGTCGGTAGAAGCCATTGTTTCGATTCCTGCGGTCATATCGATACCTGTATCGGTCAGTTCGTATGTCCATACAGCATTTTTGCCGCTATCAGGAACTAAGCCTCTTATTTCGAACTTTTTATCCTGCTCAAGCCACTTAAATGCAGCCTTTTCTTTACCTGAATAGAAGAACTTATTGCCCGCCTCTCCGGTTATACAGCTTGATAAAATGTCGTTCATTGACGACGGGCGTTTTGTACCTGAATAATGCTTTTGCGAAACAAGAGTCGAACCGATTTTATCATTCCAGATTGCAGTAGGACCGCCGCCCATGTATGCATAGCTTGTGTTAAGCCAGTAAGTTTCCAGCACTTCTGTTTCGTAGAACGAGCTTAAATAAATGCCCTTGTGCTTAACTGCAATAAATCCATCACGGTCGATTATGAGTCCGTCATCTTCTTCACACGGAAGCTTACAAGGCTCTACGTATTCATCAGCATTATAAGCACCGTAGGTGTAGTTTGGCCACCAGTGACCGTAACGTCCCTGGTTACGTTTTTCACCGTAGGTATGATAATCTGCATAATATCTTTCCATCTGCAGATATGCAAACTCGTCGGTGTTTACTCTGTGCGGATAGCCAACGCCGCGGTCAGATTTATAAACCTGCATTCTTCGTGCTGCCATCGGGAACTCATCAAACACCTGCTCGTAGCTTGGGTTGTTACCTGTTCCAAGCGGTGTATCTGTTCTTGATGTGAAATGGTTAGGTCCGATTGCAACCATTGAGCTTGCCTCCGGCTGCGGAAGCGTGTGACAAGCTTCAAAATAAATTGTGTCTTCTACAACAAATCTCAATCCTTCCAGTATCTCGGGGTCAGC
>JAFQAG010000046.1 GCA_017416985.1 Clostridia bacterium | reverse complement strand
TTATTATAAAATAATAGAAAACGACAGCCGTATCAATTTAGATGCAGATGATATATTAGAAACAACAACCTTAGACAGTTTAAATTATCTTGATGAAGATGACGACGAAGAAACGCTTCAACTGGCAGAAAATACTATCATTTATTACAATGGAAAAAAAGTAGGTTCGGCACAGAAAAATAAAAATCTTTTAATGCCAAAAGAGGGCAACGTTATACTCTGTGATAAAGAAGAAGACGGAGTATACGATTTGGTAATTGTTTATGATTACCGCACAGTTGTAGTTAATTATGTTGACGAAAATATGATTTATGATATTTATGATAAACATATTAACTTAAAAAAGATTGATTCAATAAGCATTATTTCGGGCGAGGAAAGCATTGATGCATCTGAACTTAAGCCTTACGATGTAATTTCGGTTGCAGAAAGTTTAGATGGCAAACGTATAAATATTATAGCCGATTTTGAAGTTAAAGAGGGATATATAGTGCAGAGCACAGAGGAAGAGGATAAGACTATATATCAGTTCATAACAACTGAGGGCGATGAGTTTGAAGTTGAAGCGGCAAAAAGCTATCAGGATGCTGTTGATATGGGTGTTGAATCAAAACTGTTGGTTCCGGATGCGCGTATTATCAGAATAAGACTTGATACTTTTGGTAATGTAGCATTTGCTGAAATTTTAGATGCCGAAGCCCAAAAGGCGAACATAACCTTATACGGATTTTTAGTAGAAACAGACAGAACAGGCTCTTTGGGCGGAGATGTTATGCTTAAAATACTTACTGCTGATAATCGTTTTGAAGTGTTTACCCTTAAGACAAACGATAAAATTTATTTAGGCAGAAACAAAGCAGGCAGTTATGTAAAAAGTACCGTTAATGCGGAAGTATTTTTAGATGCAATTGGCGGAAAGGGAAGTGCAGACCGTCAGCTTGTTCAGTATCGTGCAGACGAAGACGGAAATTTAACGCAGTTATTTTTACCTGCGGCAAGCGGAACGCCTAATATTATATCTGAAGACGTATCTGAAAGCTTTTTAAACTATCGTCAGGGCGTTTTGTCGCAACAGTACTACATGGATGATAAAACAGTTGTATTTTCTATTCCTGAAAATGCAATTTACGAAAATGTTATGTCAGTAGGAAAATACAATAACTTCTTCTCGGAAGGAAGCAATAAAACCTGCTCGCTTTATGATGTTAATGATGGTCATGTAGGTGCAGTAGTAATTCATGATACAATTTCTATAACCTATGCATCAGCTGACAGTGGTTATGAAATGATATTAAACTATGCTTCTTCTCCTGTTTTGTTTATCAATAAGTCTACCAAAAGAGTAGGAGAAGACGGCGAGCTTTATATGGGAATTGATGGTTATCAGAACGGAAAAATGATTTCTGTTAACGTATCTGATGACTTAAAAAATGATTCTGATAGCTCAAGACAGTTAAAACCTGGAGCAGTAATTCATTATGAAAACAACGATAATTCTAAATCGTGGGCAATGACGGCAGACGAGGCAGAAATGATGGTTGTTTTTGAAAAGGTATTTGATTTTAATGAAGACAACGGCTCAGGTATAAGATGGGATCATGACATTATAGAAGATAATAATCCTGATGTATTAACCCTTTGGGGAGTCTTAGAAACTATTGAGCCGGCATATTGCTCAGTTGCAGCTGAAACAAACGGAGTTTTACAGAGCTATGCTATGCAGCTTATGAACAATGTAACATTCTTAAAGTACAATAGGGCAAAAGAAGAATTCCAGCCCATTACCCAACATGAACTGGCGGCAGGACAAAAAGTTTATATTATTAAACAGTCAGGCAATCAGACAATAGTTGTATATTGATGATAAAAGGAGTTGAGCAGAATAATGAAAAGGATTACTGCCATTTCACTGATGTTAGCTCTGATTTTGACGCTTTTGCCGTGTTCGGTTTTTGCGCAAAGCACAGAAGATATTTTAAATAGCGCTAAAAACAAGTTGACCTTTTCTGTGTTGTCAGAGGAATCCATCGAAAATGTAACAAAAGATTTGTATTTGCCGTCAAGCTGGAAAAACGGTACATATATTTATTGGACATCTAACAATGAGAGTCTTTTAAAAATAGATGGAGAAAAAGGTATTGTAAGTCAGCCACCGTTTGGTGATGGTTTGTCATGTGTTGCGTTGTGTGCGCATATAGGCTACGACAATAAATGGATAAACAAATATTTTCTGGTCAGAATCGGCGAGATGGAAATAGGCAGAAATTACAGCGCTGCCTTAATATCAGCACGTAACGAGTTCGACCAGGCGTTTGTTCGTGCCCAAAACTTGCTGGAAATAAAAGATAATCTTATACTGCCCACACTTTCAAACAAGGCTATTTCTGTATCTTTTGTGAGCCAAAATCCTGATATTATTACTTCTGAAGGTAAGGTAACTCGTTCGCTTAAGGAAGACAGAGTAGCGGAATTTGTTGTTAACTTTTCTTACGGATATGAAAGAACGCGTTTAAGCTATGCGCTTATTGTAAAAGCAACCAATTCAGAAGAAGTTGAAGCTATGATTAAAAAGGATTTGGATTGGGTTGTTAGTAAATTAAATAAGAATTATAACCTAAATAAACTGTCAGAAGACATAGAATTGCCATCTAGTGGTCCTAATGGAACTGTATTTTCATATAAGAGCAGCGATACAGATGTTATAGAAGCTGATGGAACAATTTATCCTGATGATGAAAAACAAACGGTTGAATTAACAGTTACCGCATCAATGAGTGGATTAAGCGATGAAAGAGTATTAAATATAACTGTTTTACCTGCTAACAGCTATCAGCAGGGTGGCTCCGGCGGCTCTGGTGGAGGTGGTGGCGGAGGTGCCGGCAGTTCGGCAGGTGGCGGTGGCGGTTCACCTGTTAGCGCAGGAACAGGCAAGGTCACAATGCAGATGGACTTAGAACTGGGAACAAAGCAGGTATTTAAAGACGTATCAAACAGCCATTGGGCAAATGAAGCAATTATGGCTCTTAAAAATAGAGGAATTGTAAGCGGTGACGATACCGGTAATTTCCGTCCGGATGCAAAGCTTACACGTGAAGAGCTTGTAAAAATGGTAGTTTTAGCAACTAACATTTCGCTTGATGGAGCGGAGGCAGATTTTAAAGATGTTGACAAGGTGCACTGGTGTTATCCTTATGTAGCTGCCGGTTTTGCAAACGGCATTATAAGCGGTCGTGATGACGGAACATTCGGTCGTGGAGCATCTGTTACCCGTCAGGATGCGGCAGTTATTATTTATAATACCATGTTAAGAAAAAATCTTAATGTCGAAGGTAGTAAGACAGAAGAATTTGCAGATATGAATTCTGTAAGCGACTATGCAAAAACAGGTGTTGCTGCGATGAAGAGAATAGGACTTATCAACGGCAAAGGCGACAATATGTTTATGCCGCTTGATAACTTGTCAAGAGCAGAGGCAACAATGATGATATGGAGAATGATTAAGTAGTTAACTACATTTCGGCAATACATTATAAATTGGACAGGGGAGAACTTAAGTGATTTTATATTTTGAAAATGCAGAAGCGTTTAATAAGGGTATAGTAGAGCTTGCTGATGAATTAGGCATAAAAGTCGGCACAAAAGAAGAGGCTGATGTATGCGTAACAGTTTGTGAATTATCAGAAGATGCCGTAGAGGTTAGCTTAAAAGATAAAGAAGCTAAAATCAGCTACGGAGGTCACGTAATTCGTTTTTATCGTGCACTTGGTCTTTTGTGCGAGGCATTAGCAGACGGAAAAACAGAATTTAACAAAAAAGAAACACCGTCTTTTAAAACCAATGGTTCTATGTTTGATGTGGCAAGAAATATGGTAATGCGCCCAGACTTTGTAAAAGCTGTCTTGCGCAAGCAGGCTATTATGGGTATGAACTTTTTTATGCTCTATTTAGAGGATGTTTTTGAAGTACCTGAATACCCGTATTTCGGTCATATGCGTGGTCGCTATTCAAAAGCAGAAATTCGTGATATGGATGCATATGCACAGATTTTTGGTATCGAACTTGTACCCGCAATTCAATGCTTAGGACATATTGCGCAAGGTATCAAGTGGGAGGCTATGGCAGACTTACGTGATACCCACGATACTATGATGGTTGGCAGAGAAAAGGTTTATGATTTTATTGATAAAATGATGGCATCAATTGCTGACAGCTTCAGCACAAAAAGATTGCATCTGGGTATGGATGAATCAAATACTATGGGTGGCGGTCGCTATCGTGAACAAAATGAGCCAAGACCGCAGTTTGAGCTTTTCTGTGAGCACCTAGACAGGGTTCAAAAGCTTGCGACGAAATACGGATTCGAAACTATGGTATGGAGCGATATGTTCTTCTTCATGGTTACAAAACGTCATTACAGCTCTAAAGCTGAATTTGACGAAAATATGTTAAAATTAGTACCCAGAGATACAAATTTAGTATACTGGAAATACTGCGTGTTTGACCCTGAAGAAAATGAAAAAATATTAAAGCTGCATTATAAGTTAAGCGACAATGTTATTTATGCCGGCGGTATTCAGACCTGGCTTGGTGCTGTTCCGCTTTATGATGTTACCATAAAATCAACACGCCATGCACTGACAGCTTGTATGAATAATGGTGTTAAAGAGGTTATGGCAACAATCTGGTGTAACGGCGGCGAAAGCTGTATGGTTACAGCACTTTATGGTCTGATGATTTATGCTGAGATGGACTATAACAATGGTTATGACGAAGAAAACATTAAAAGGCGCTTTAGGTTTGTATGCGGTGTAGAGGCTGATGATATCATAGATTTAGAAAAAATGAATCACATTGCCGGTAAAGTAGGAACGGGAGATGTAGCACTTGACGAGGATTATGTTAATACATCAAAATACCTGTTATATAACGATCCATTAATCGGCTTGATGGATAAAAACATAGAGGGTATAGATGTTCGTACTCATTATGAAAATTTAGAAAAAGAATTTGAAAATAAGGGAACAGATACAGGTCTGTTTGCTCCTGCGTTTAAGTTTTTAAAGGCAATGCTCCATACTCTCACACTTAAGGCCGATTATGGTGTTCGTTTAAAGGCGGCTTATGAAGCACGTGACATGGCAACTTTAGATGTTTTATATGAAGATGCAAAAGAACTTGAAAACAGATATGACAACTTGCGTAAGGTGGCTCGTGAATTTTATCTGTATTATAACAAGCCTTTTGGTCAGGAAGTTGTAGATATGCGTCTTGGAACAATTAAAACACGTTTTGAAACTGTTCGTTATCACATTGATAAATTAAGAGAAAATGCATCATATCGCATAAGCGAGCTTGAAGAAGAACGTATGTATCTGATTGCACCAGAAGATTCAGATCGTGTTACCTTAATGGAATATGATTTCGGAAGATTTTATTCTGCATCTCAGGTGTTCAGTCTGTTCTATGATTTCATGATAGGTTAAGACAGGAAGTGACAAAATGTTAAAAATTGCTTATATAGGTAATAAAGGTTATCATTCAGATAATGTAAACGGCTCAACTCGTGGCGACAAACGTTTTGTTGCCTGCGCTGTTGCGGGTGGAACTAAAGATGAGGATATGTCAGCTTTTTGGGAATATATTAAAAATGACCATCCTGATGCTAAGTATTATGCTGATTATATTGAAATGCTTGAAACAGAAAAGCCTGATGTAGCGGTTATTTCTCCTCGTTTTGATTTAACAGCAAAGGTTTGTATGGATTGTGCCAAACGAGGCGTTCATATCTTTGCAGAAAAACCGGTTGCTACGAATCAGAACGAACTTTGTGAGCTTGAAAAAGTAATTAAAGATACAGGTGTTCATTTTGTGGCAATGCACTTTTTGCGTTTGGGCGGAGCATTTTATCAGGCGATTTGCGCAGTCAAAGAGGGCGCAATAGGCGAGGTGCGTATGGTAAATGCGCAAAAAAGCTATAAATTGGGTCAACGACAAGATTTTTATAAAAAGAGAGAAACCTATGGTGGCACAATTCCGTGGGTAGGAATTCACGGAATAGACTGGATTTATACAATAGTAGGCAAGCGGTGCGTTAAAGTAAATGCACTGCAGAGTCGAGTAGGCAACAGAGAACATGGTGAGCTTGAGTCAACCTGTCTTTGTCAGTTTACATTTGAAGATGAGGTTATAGCATCGCTTGCTATCGACTATCTTCGTCCTGCTGAAGCGCCTACTTATAGTGACGACCGTGTGCGTATTGTAGGTACAGAGGGTGTTATCGAGGTCAGAGAAGGCAAGCTTTATATAACTGACTGTGAGGGTCTTAAAACTCCTGTGATAACCAAAGGTAAAGATTTAGCAATGGAATTTTTAGAAGGCATTTTAAATAATACTGAATGTGAAATAACCTCTAAAGAGATTTTTGAAATTACAAAGCTGGCACTTGCAGCGCAACAGGCTGCTGACAGTGGTGAAGCAGTGTTGCTTTAATTAGAAAGGTCGGATAATATGAGCGTTAAGGTTGTAACAGTAGGTGTAAGGGGATATGCGACAACTTATGTACATCCTCTTTTAGATGATATGCACGAAGGAAAATATACATACGAGGGCGTTATTGCAAGAGATATTACCAAAAGTCCGTTTTGCGACAGAATAAAAGAGGAAAACATTACTGTTTGCAAAACCTTAAAAGAATATTTTGAAAATGGGCATAAGGCAGATTTAGTTATTATAAGCACTCCACCGCATTTACACGCAGATGAGAGTATTTTAGCGATAGAAAACGGCGCAAATGTCTTGTGCGAAAAACCTGTTGCATCGTTATACAGCGATGCGGTAAGAATGCTTGAAGCGTCCGAAAAAAGCGGAAAGTTTATAGGAATTTGCTATCAGTGGTCTTATTCTGATGCCAATCGTGCGTTTAAAGCCGATATTTTAGCAGGAAAGTTCGGAAAGGCAAAAGAGCTTAAAAGCTTTGTATCCTGGCCGCGTGGATGGGACTATTACAGCGGCGCATGGAAGGGAAAAATCAAAGACGAAAATGGAACGATGATATTAGATTCTGTTGTCGGAAATGCAGCAGCGCATTATCTTCATAATATGTATTTTCTGCTTGGTGATGCAATGAACACCTGCGATTTTCCTGAAACTATCAGATGCGAGCTGCTTCGTGCGAATGATATTGAAAACTTTGACACCTGTCTTTTGGATATTAAAACCAAGAGCGGTGCAAAGCTTGTCTATATTGCAAGCCACGCAGCTGAAAAAAATGATGCGCCTAAGTTTGAGTTTGTTTTTGAAAATGCGGTTGTGACCTTTAATGTTAAAGAGCAGAATAATCACATTATAGCAGAATTTAAAGACGGAACAGTTAAAGATTATGGTGATCCGAATGAAGGTCTTAATAATCGAATTTGGGATTCTATTGATGCGGTAACCAGCAACAAACCGCTTGTGTGCACAGTTAAGACAGCGATAGCGCATACATTAACGGTTAATAAGCTTTATGAGTGTGGCAAAATTGTTAATTTTCCTGATGAATTGCTTTTAATAGATAAAGAAGCAGAAATAACAAGCGTAAAAGGCTTGTATGAGCTTATGCATAAAGCGTTTGAAAAAGGTTGTCTTTTAAAAGATATGGGTATTGACTGGACGGAGGTTCGTGAATTCTGCGCAGAACAGGAGTAGTTTAATATGTGGAATGGGTTTAAGATAAAAAAGTTTGTATTTGCTGAGCGGGATGCGTTTATTGTTTATCCTAAATGCAAAGCAAACGGCAGAATGCTTTTAAAAACAGAATATATGGATGCCTTTCCAGCATTTGATATCGCTATGCTTGAAAAGGGTTATCATCTTATTCACATTACACATCAGACCCGCTGGGCACCTGATTGGGAAACAGATATTATGGCAGATTTCGTGCGTTATTGCGCAACAGAGCTTGAAGTAAGCGAGCGTTGTGTGCTTGAAGGTATGAGTGCGGGCGGAATGCAGGCGGCACGATTTGCAGAACTATATCCTGAGCTGACGGCTGTAATGTATTTAGATGCACCTGTGCTTAATCTTTTAAGTCAGGCAGGCTTAGGGGAGCATAAAAGCGATGTTGTAGAAAGCCGATGGCGTGAGTTTGTTGCCACATACGGCTTTAGCAGGTCAACACTTATAAATTTCAGAAAGAGTCCTATTGACAAAATGGAGCCTCTGATTGAAAATAATATCCCTGTTATTATGCTGTATGGCAACGCAGACAGCGTTGTTGTTTACGAAGAAAACGGCAAGGTTTTAGAGGATTATTATAAAGAAAATGGTGGAATTATCAAGGTTATTTCAAGGTCAATGTGCGGACATCATCCGCACGGACTTGATGACCCAGAAATTATTGTAAATTTTGTTGAAGAGCATTTTGAAAAATGATTATAGCATTTACAAAATATTTTAGCTAAAAAGTGAGGAAATTTTATGGCATTTTATATGGAAGAAATGAGCGTTCGTGATATGGAACGTGCAATGGAAAAAACAAGTACGGTAATTATTCCCGTGGGCGTTGTTGAACAGCACGGCTATCATCTGCCACTGAGTACAGATATGCACAATTCGGTTCAGCTTACCCGCAAGGCAGGTGACAGATTAAACGCAGTGGTTGCGCCGATTTTACCTTATTG
>JAFQAG010000045.1 GCA_017416985.1 Clostridia bacterium | reverse complement strand
GGATATAACCGTGACCTATAACGGCGAAGAAATTGAATGTAGTAACCAACCGCCAGTAATAAAAGGTGGAAGTGCTATGGTTCCTCTTCGTGCCGTTTTTGAACGCATAGGTTGTAAGGTGAGCTTTGATAAAGGTGTTATTACGGCAATCCGTGGTGATGAAACGGTAACACTTGCAATCGGCAGTAAAAATGCTCAGACCTTAATAAAAGGTGCAAAGAAAGAACATATTTTAGAAACAGAGCCCATAATAGAAAATGACAAAACCTTAGTTCCGGTCAGATTTGTTGCCGAGGCTTTAGGCTGCAAGATTAACTGGAACCCCAACCAAAAAGAAGTTGTTATAATTGATACATCCGCTTGGAAAAACGATATAAAAGAAAATGCACCTATTGCAGATGCACTCTTATGTGCGCCGTTTGCAAATACAGAAGATAATTTGATTAATCATTCAAGCATTTTTGAGTTTGATTTTAAACTAAAATCAGAAAATGAATATAGTAAAAAAAAATCTGATTCCAACATAAAGTTAAGACTTGCATTTAACGGTCAAACACAGTCAAAAGATGACCAAAAGAAAATGTCATATTCTGCAAATATAAAATTTTCAGGACTTAAAAGCTATGCGAATCAGTTAAAAGATACAGAAAAAAAACAAAAACTGCAAAAACTTGCTGATATTAACAAAGTAAGTCTTGAGTTTGTTTTGGATGAAAATTATAACGCCTATGTAGAAATCAGCGGCATTAAAAAATTAACAGATGCATTAGGTGTAAGTAAAAGCCTTAAAAATAAAGAATACTTAAAAATACCGCTTGGCGAAATTATGACAGAAGAATCAGGACTTCCGCTCGGAACAATTCTTCGTACCGGAAGCATATGGGACGGCATAGAAGAATCGGTTGAAGAAAGTAACACAATGTTTACCCAAACATCAAAAACGATAAACGATATGATGTTGATTTTTAAAGATTTACTAAATAAAGACCGTACCGAGATAAAAAAAGAAAATGGAACAACAAAATACACACTTAAAGATAAATCAAATGGTAAATATCCAACTTGCGCAGCTAAAGTTATGATTAAAGATAACGACATAACAAAGTGTGAGTTTAAAGCATCATCAGAATATGCAGAAATTACAAATGAATACGGCGTGTTTGATTTTAAGTGGAGTGCAGATGTTTCGTTATCTAAAGCAAAACAGAAACAGTCTAAAATAAACGTACCGACTGATTTTGTAGAGATGGAAGAATTAGAAATAAACTAAAAATAAGTCTGTGACTAAAGTCACAGACTTATTTTTGTTAACTAAAGAAAATTAATAATATATACGGATATAAGCATTAGAATAATGCCAAAAATGCCCTTTAAATTTATTTTTTCTTTAAACAGAGTCACGGACATTATAAGAGAAAAAACGACGCCACAGCCTTGATTTAAAGGGTAGAGTAATACGGCATCTAAGTATTTGGCAGCAAGTGTTTTAAAATATGAATTCAAAAACAGACACACAGCCATAATTAATATATAATGAACAATAGGTTTTATCAGTTTAACAGGGCTGCTTTTAGATTCATCATTTTTTTCAAGATTAGCAAAATATATAGCACAGATTATTCCCAGAAAAAGTGCCGCAAATAAATATGTGTACAGATTTAACTGAGCGATACTTGCATCAGGCAGCTCTTTTACAAATATCTTTTGCGAAAAGTCGCTCAATCCGCTTGAAATTGAGCAGAACAGAAGCAGTAGCAGTTCTTTAAAGCTGGGTCTTACTTTGCCTGTTTTATCATATGTACACATTAAATAAACCGCAAACATAAGCAAAAGTATGCCTAATATCTGAATAATACCAATTGCCTCGCTGTAAAGAATGTTGCTAAGCACTAAGGGTATAATAACGCCTGCCATTACAAAGGTTTCTACCATCATAAAAACCTTTTTGTTGACAGATAAAAGCCAGCTTACCGTAAAACAAGCAGTGCTTACACCTGAAAGCAGTGCAATCCATATAACATTTGGATTGTCTGGCAATATCGACT
>JAFQAG010000044.1 GCA_017416985.1 Clostridia bacterium | reverse complement strand
GCTTACACCTACACCGCACTCTTTAGCTACCTCTTTTGCTGCCTCAAAATATTTTTTGAGCATTCCGCTGTTTTCGGTATCCATAGTTTGCTGGGCAATATCTTTAATAAATTCATCTTTCATTCCGTAGAAAATATATGTATTCATCATATTTTCAGTTAAAAATATTACTTCGCTGCCTGCATTTTTAACATCGGTAAAAATGTTTCTTAACGCCGTTTTATATGCTTCTATTCCCTCATCCTGACCGTTAGTTGCATCGTTAAGACCAAAGCTTACTACAACCAAATCTGGACTAAAGCGCAGAACGTCTTTTTTAAGTCTTTCATATCCGTGACGGGCATTATCACCGCTTATGCCTGCATTAATAATATTTAAAGGGGTATTCGGATATAAAATACTGAAAATTTTTGCCACCTTATGATGATATGCATTTTCAGCATCATAAACAGTTTCTACATTATTATCCTCCGGCATATATACCTCAAAGCAGCCTTGGGTTACACTATCGCCTAAAAATGCTATTGTAGGAATATCACCATTCATTAGATTCTTAGATTTATTTGCAATCTTTTCTATTATTTTCATTGTATTTTCCTCGCTTTATCAGTCAGGCTTAACTTCTAATTTAAGCGGATAATCTCCTAACTTATTAACCTTAAAGTTATTCTTTTTATACTCTTCATAATCAAATGCCTCAAGCTCGTCGATTGCCAGCTTATGAAATTCATAGAAATTATGCCACCACTCATATCCAGAGCCAAGCTCTGCATTTAAGTATGCATCAACGATGTCGCATCCCATTTTAGGAGCAACATAAAAAGCGCCCATAGCTAAAACGTTTACACCATTACCGGTTATTGCACGAAGTGCTGCAGGCACACTCTCAACAACACCAGCATGAACGTGAGGGCATTTACTTGCTGCAATGTGAATACCCATACCTGTTCCGCAGAAAAGAAGTGCTCTTTCAAACTCACCCTCCGAAATCATAGCACCGGCACGAAGACCTACTCTATGAAACATTAAATCTGTATCATCAGGGTCAGAATCTGCTTTAACACCTACGTCAGTAATCTTCCAGCCTTTATTTCTTAAATGTTCGCAAACTGCCTCTTTAAGCGGAAAACCCGCAAAATCTGCACCAACTAAAATTTCTTTGTCTTTAATCGTTTTCATTTTTCTTCTCTCCCTTTAAATATATTATTACATATAAATTATATCAAAAGGGATACTCTATATTCAAGGTCCATTTTCTTATTTTATTGTGCAAAATCTTAGATATATACATTTATTTGAACATTATCAAAAATACACACTACAAGGAATTGTATTTTTACAGTTAAAACTCTTTACATCGGCTTTGGGATATGATATATTTATAAAAAACAACTAAAAGGAGACATTAATATGAGCAATCCAAAAATTACATTTGAAATGGAAAGCGGTAGCAAAATGGTTGCAGAGCTTTATCCTGAAATTGCACCAAACACAGTTAATAACTTTATTTCTTTAGTAAAAAAAGGCTTTTATGACGGCATTATTTTCCACCGTGTAATCCCGGGATTTATGATTCAGGGCGGTGACCCTGACGGTCGTGGCACAGGAGGTCCCGGTTACTCTATAAAGGGCGAATTTTTAGCAAACGGCGTTGTAAACGAATTAAAGCATACTCGTGGTGTTCTTTCGATGGCACGTGCACAGCATCCTGATTCTGCAGGCTCACAGTTCTTTATTATGTCAGACCCTGCTCCGCACTTAGACGGTCAGTATGCCGCATTCGGAAAAGTTATCGAAGGATTAGAAACAATCGACGAAATTATATCTGTTCCGACCGATATGATGGACAAACCTCTTTATGAGCAGAAAATTAAATCTGTTACAGTTGATACCTTTGGCGAAGAATATCCTGAGCCTGTAACACTTTAAAAACTATTTAAATATAATGTAGCAAAGGAGTTTTTAGGAGGCTTTGTCTTGGCGGCAGATTTTTTGCAATGCTTGGAACATATAGAAAAAGAGCTTTGTGAGCTACTATCGAAGCATCAAGGTTCATATAAAAAGACAACCAGTTGCGATCCGCATATTAAAAAACAGACTAAAACACAATCGGCTGCAAATTGTAAAAACTTTCAAAAACAAGCATAAAATATTCAAATATAGCACAAATTGTTATTGATATTTTTAAAAAGCGGTGTTATAATAATTATATAAATTATCCCTGCGGTGTTCGTGAACAGCGGCTTTTAATTTACCAACACTTATTATACGGGAATTCGGACTTCACACGTGGCGTATAGGCCTCATTTGCAATCAGTGGAAATATAAAGCGTGTGAGAGAATACCCACCTGCACTTGCAGGTAAAATTTAGCCGTCATACACGGCACAGCGGGGCAATAAAAAACTGATACATTATAATGTATCAGTTTTTTATTGTTTATAGTTAAACTCCTGTTATAAAACACTTGATAAATTTATTAAAAAAGTGTATAATGTGTTCATTACAAAATAAGGAGTTTTTGTATGAAAAATGTATTGATAACCGGAGCATCACGTGGCATTGGTGCGGCTTGCGCAAGGATATTTGCTGAAAATGGGTTCAGGGTTTTTATAAATTATTTTAAAAGCTCTGAGTGTGCAGAACAATTATGCAGTGAATTGCGCAAAAACGGCGCAGATGCCTTTACTTTTTGTGCCGATGTGTCAAATAGTGGTCAGGTTGATAAAATGATGTCTGAAATATCTGCCCGCTTTGGCGGTGTTGATATTTTAATCAACAATGCCGGAATAGCACAGCAAATGATGTTTTGTGATATATCTGAGCAGGACTGGGATAAAATGTTTGATATAAATATTAAAGGTATGTACTTGTTCACACAAAAAGCTCTGCCGTATATGATAAACAAAAAAAGCGGTTCAATAGTTAATTTATCATCTATGTGGGGTATTTCGGGCGCATCGTGCGAGGTGCACTACTCCGCTGCAAAAGCTGCTGTAATCGGTTTTACAAAAGCTCTGGCAAAAGAGCTAGGACCCTCAGGTATTCGTGTAAACTGCGTTGCACCCGGAGTGGTAGCAACGGACATGAACGCAGCACTATTAAGCGAAGACATCGCCTCACTGTGCAACGAAACACCTCTTGGCAAAATAGCTACCCCTGATGAAATCGCAAAAGCAATT
>JAFQAG010000043.1 GCA_017416985.1 Clostridia bacterium | reverse complement strand
GAGCTTACTAAAAATTATAACGTGACTGTTGCGACATCAGACGGAGTAGAACAACTTATAATTTTCAGCAGTGGAGCATACAGAATGCCTGCAAGTCATTTAGAAGATGAAGTTATAAATGTTGAAAAAAATATTAAAAACTTTATTGAACAAAATAAGGCAGAAATTGATAGCGAAGGATTTTTAAAGGTTTTAGAAGAAAAACTTTCAAAGTGGAAAAGCGAAAACAACGAAGATTAACATTTTAAATAACAGTTTTATGAGGTGATATTGTGGATTTAACATCCAAAAAGATTGACGAATTAAAAGAAATTGCAAAAAATATGGGAATAAAGGGAATTGCAAAACTAAAAAAGAATGAATTGATTGAATGTATCAAAAATAGCGAAGAAAATGATTCAGAACAAATTAACGAAAAGATTGAAGAAATATCCTCTGAAGAAATGCCAAAATCTGAGCAAAAATCAGGTCTTATGCTGCAGGGTGATGATAACTTAGTCGGCGGTGTTTTAGAGGTTATGGAAGACGGATTTGGATTTTTGCGTGGCGAAAACTATCTTTCTACACCTAAAGATGTTTATGTTTCGCCAACTCAAATCCGCAGATTTAACTTAAAAACCGGCGACAAAGTAACCGGCATAGGCAGAAAACCTAAAGAGGGAGAGAAATTTCCGGCACTTATTTTTGTTCAGTATGTAAATGATGATACACCTGATAAAGCTATAAGAAGAAAGCCTTTTGAATATCTTGTTCCGATTTTTCCTGAAGAAAGAATAAAACTCGAAAATGGCTCATCGGATTTTGCTATGCGCTTAGTTGACCTTATTGCGCCAATCGGTAAAGGTCAAAGAGGGTTGATAGTTGCACCACCCAAAGCCGGAAAGACAACGCTTTTAAAAAATATTGCAAACAGCATCGAAACCAATCATCCTGAAGTTGAGCTTATTGTGTTGTTAATTGATGAACGTCCTGAAGAAGTAACAGATATGAAACGTTCTATAAAGGGCGATGTTGTTTATTCTACATTTGACCAATTGCCTGAGCATCATGCAAAGGTAGCAGAAATAGTGTTAGAAAGAGCGCAACGCCTGGTTGAGCAGAAAAAAGATGTAGTAGTACTCTTAGATTCAATAACTCGTCTGGCACGAGCATACAACCTGACAGTTCCCTCATCGGGAAGAACGTTGTCTGGTGGTTTAGACCCAGGGGCACTTCACAAGCCTAAAAAGTTTTTTGGAGCTGCCAGAAATATAGAAAACGGAGGCAGTCTTACAATACTGGCTACCGCGCTTGTTGAAACCGGCAGTCGAATGGATGATGTTATATTTGAGGAATTTAAAGGAACCGGTAATATGGAGCTGCACTTAGACCGCAAACTCTCTGAAAAAAGAATTTTCCCTGCAATAGATATTGCAAAATCTGGAACAAGAAAAGAAGAACTTTTGCAAACTCAAAAAGAGCTTGAGGCAGTATGGAGCATAAGGAGAGAATTATCCGGTCAGAATACGCAGGATGTTGCAGAGCAGCTTATTAGTAATTTAATACGAACAAAAACAAATGAAGAATTTATAGTGCAGATTTTAAACAGCTTTGAAAGAAAAGCAATTGCTAAAAATCTGAACAGTAAGAATAACAGAAAATACTAATAAAAATAGCAGATTACAATGTAATCTGCTATTTTTATACGCCTAAGGTTTGAAGTATCAAGCCGGTAATAATGCCGGTCAATGCGACTATCAAAACTACATATATATTTTCTTTTTTTTGCCTGTTGGCTTTAAATAAAACTAAATTTCCCACACCGGCACCTGCACATAATCCGCTGACAGCAGAACCAAAACTTATTGCACCGCTCATTAAAAGTTCGGTCAGAACAACAGAAGAGGCACAGTTAGGAATAAGACCGATTATAGCAGCAATTACTGGTTGAAATACCGAGCCGGTTAACAAAAGAGAAGCAAGACGTTCGTGACCTAAAAACTCTATTGCTGTGTTTAAAATAAGAGATATTATAAAAATGAAAATATATATGCTAACAGTATGACGAAGAGCACCGTATAAAATTCCATGTTTCTCACAATCGCAATCGGTGCAGATATCTTCGTGAATTTGTTCGTGCAATGGAGCATCATTTTTGTTAAACGACCGTGATAAAAACAAATCGGTTAAAAATCCTGCAATGAGCGCCGCAATGATTTTTACTATAATAAGTTTTAAAACTATATCGGAACTTTCGGGATTGCTTAAAAGCACCGGAATTGCCTCGTCAGAGGTCGATACAAATACAGAAACAATTGTTCCTGTGGTTATAATTCGTCCGGCATAAAAGTTGGCTGCTAAAACTGAAAATCCGCATTGCGGCACACAACCTAAAAGCGAGCCGACTACAAAGCCAAACTTGCCGGTATTAGAAAGAATATTTTCGATTGTATGTGATTTTTTATACTCAATATATTCAATTAAAAAGTATGCCAAAAATAAAAATGGTAGCATTTTAAACGTGTCGCTAATAGTGTGCTTTAATATGTGTAAAATAATCTCCGACATTAAAAACGACCTTTCTTTAATTTATTAAAGTACTTTATTTAAAATTTCACGCATTTTTTCTAATGCAATACCTCTGTGACTTATAGTATTTTTTTCATCAAGTGTCATTTCGGCAAATGTTTTTTTATAAAACTCATTATAAAAAACCGGGTCATAACCAAAACCATTATCGCCCTGCGGCGCGGTTAAAATTATTCCTTCACTGTCACCACGAGTGTCATAAACTGTTCCATCTGGCATAACCAGGCACATAACACAAACAAAACGGGCTGTGCGCTTTTCATACGGTACGTTTTCTAATGCACAAAGAAGTTTTTGAGTATTGCTTTCATCTGTTGCGTTTTCGCCTGAATAGCGAGCTGAATATACACCGGGTTCACCTCCTAAAGCATCTACTTCAAGACCTGAATCATCAGCTAAAACAGGTACAGACATTTTTTCAGCTAAAACAGATGCCTTTTTTAGCGCATTGGCATAAAACGTATCGCCGTCTTCTTCAATTTCTAAAGGAAATGGAAGGTCAAAAAGTCCTAAGACTTCAACACCGCTTAAAATTTCACGAATTTCTTTCAGTTTTCCTCTATTTCCGGTAGCCACCAATAGTTTTTTAAAAGATGTTTTATTCATTTGTTGCTCCTTATGTAGTAATTTATTTGTAGGTTTGTGTTAAAAAGATTGACATAAAATCCTCCTTTTTAAAATATTATACTTTAAATATTGACAGTTATCAAGGTAAATAATCAATTTGTAAATTTTTATTTATTTTAAGTACAAAATTTGATTGCAAAAATTGTCAATATATGATATTATTATTCTTATATGATATAGGAGGGGATAGTATGCTCGAATTGATTCTGGTTCGCCATGGCGAAACTACGAGTCAGATTACAAATAAATATCTCGGAGTTACTGATATTCCTTTGAGCGAACGTGGCAAAAGACAGGCAATGTCGCTTGCACGTACCTTTGCGCGCGAAAAATTAGATGCAATATATACAAGTCCGCTCACAAGAGCAAAAGAAACAGCAGACCCCATAGCAAAAATGCTGTATCTGGAATCACAGGTTGTAAGTGACTTATGTGACCGCAATTACGGCATATGGGAAGGGCTTACAATGGATGAAATTCAGGAAAAACATCCAAACGAGTATGACTTGTGGTATAAAACCTGGCCCGAATACGAAATTCCG
>JAFQAG010000042.1 GCA_017416985.1 Clostridia bacterium | reverse complement strand
GCAACGGTCAAACCGAGGTGGCAAACATTTCTTCCGGCTCTTTTGCTCTGGTTTGCAAAAACGCTGATGGAAAACCAAAGATTAAAAGTGGGTTAACCGCCAACAACTTAAATGAAGGCGATGTGGTCATAGCTCACATAGATCAAGGCTTTACGGCAAGTATTGTAATATTTGATGATATAACATTTTAAAAGGGGGTGAGTTATGTGAAAAGAAGAATATTTGTATCAATTGCAGTTGCTTTGCTTTTGTGCATAACTGCATTAACAGTAGGAGCAACTAACGAGCCGTTTGTTGTTGAGCCTGATGCCGCACGTGGTGCAATCAGTGTTTCAGGTACAATAGCAGCTCAAAAATCCAATGCAATGTTTATATTGCGTTTTATTGATGCAAACGGCACAGAAATATTTGCAGATTATACAAAAACCAAGCGAAAAGGTAGCGAAGTGGTTTTTGAGTTTGACAAAATTTATTTGCCGAAAACATTGCCTAACGGCGAATATAAGATTGAGATATCAGGTCCTGACTTACCTCAGCCACTTACAATGGATTATACCTATTCTGATCCGTTTAAAGTGCTTGCTGCATTAAGAGCGGTAGCTGATGCCACACAGAGCGATAGTAAGTCTGTGGGCGCTACTTTGAGCGCAAACGGTGCGGATTATGCCATTACACTCGGAATAGATATTTCTGAATATAGCAAGTTTAGCGATAAGGCAAAAGAAGCGTTTGAAACGATAGTGAAAACGGCAGAATACGACATTCCTGCAGGTGAAGAGGACACAACTCAAAACGAAAGAGAACTTAATAAATTAAAGAGTGCATTAAAAAAAGCTACAGCATCGGCATTGTTTGTTATGGCAGATGATAAAAACGATGTTGCATCATGGCTTGAGAGATTCTATTTTGATACAGCACCAAAGCAGGATGAAAGCCGTGACGAAAGTGTTTTAGGACCTGACCCCGATGCAAATTTGTGTGTTAAAAATGAGGACGAGGACTTTTTAAAGCTTTTTAATGACACAAAGACCGATGATGATTTTGTAAATCGCTTTATTAAAGCTGAGGGCAACTATACAATAGAGCAGATTAAAAAAATGATTGATGAAATGACCCTGCTTTCAATTATCTGCGAAAAAACAGATAGCGAGGCTTTAAGCGTATTAGAAGAGTATCCTGAATATTTTGAAGAGATAGACTGGAATGCATATGACGAACTTACAAGCTCTGAAGAAGTAGAGGCTCTTGATGAATTTGCAGGCGAAAGCTACGAAAGCTGTGAGGCGGCGGCAGAGACATTTAACGAAATAGTTGACTCAATCTTATCCGGCGGTGGCTCGTCAGGCGGCGGTGGAGGTGGTTCGTCCGGTGGCGGTGGCAGCAGTAATAAAAAAGGTAGTAACATTGCCATTAGCGGAGCTTTGTTTGAACAGACAGATACCGATGAAGTAAAAGGTGTATTTACCGATTTAGAGCAGGCTGCCTGGGCAAAGGATGCTATCCTTTATCTGCACTCAAACGGCATCGTTAACGGACGTGCAAATGGTTCTTTTGCACCTAATGATAATGTAACCAGAGCTGAATTTATTAAAATGGTTATTAGTGCAATGAGTATTAATACTCAAGGCTCAGGTAATGAGTTCTCCGATGTTAAAGCAAACGACTGGTTTGCGCCATATGTGGCAGCAGCGTATAAAAACGGTCTTGTAAATGGTGATGCAAACGGATGCTTTAATCCAAATGAAAAAATTACCAGACAGGATATGGTTACAATTTTGTTCCGTGCTACTGGGGCAAAGGCAAGCGAAAGCATGACTCTTGAATTTAGCGATGCGGATACAATAAGTGAATATGCACGCTCAGCAGTTGCTTATTTTAGCTCAAGCGGAATAGTGAACGGAATGGGCGATGGTAGCTTTGGTGCACGTGCTAATGCAACAAGAGCGCAAACAGCTACGATTTTATATAAGCTTATGACAGCATAACTAACATGTTGGTGACTGTATTAAAACGGCTTTATTTTAGGCGGGTAGGGTTTAAATATTTTAAAGGTACGGTTTTTTCATGGTGCAAAAAATAAAGCTAGTTAAATACAAAAACCTGCTTTATATAAATTAACAAAAATTTTTAAAAGAAAGACGAGGGATTTTAGTGAAAAAATTATTATCATTATTGGCAGTGTTCTGCCTTATCCTTTCATTAGCGCCGATTGGGGCATTAGCCGCAACACCTGCAGCAACCCTTTTGTTTGATTTGCAGATAGACGAACCGACAGCAGATGGTCTCGTTTTAAGCAACAAGGTTGCCGATAGTAGCGTGTTTGGTGAGATTACATATGGTTCAAGAAATACTACTGCAACAAATGGCTATCAGGAGCATGCGCCTATATATAGCAAAGATGAATTAGGTTTTAACTATCTTACCTTTGCTAACTATGAAACAGCAAGCACTGCTGATACAGCGGCGAACAGAGCAAGTGCTGTTGTGGTTGCTTTAAACGAGGCATATCAGGACGGTGTGTTTGCAAACACACAAGCTGTCAGCTACGAAATATGGGCAAGACCTAATTCTGTGGCGAATAGTTCTTCATGGGGAGCGTTGTTTGGTGTAGGTTCAAACACCAATAACAATTCAAGCGGTGTATATGCCTACGAGCTGCGTTTTACCAACGGTTCAGGTAGCTTTAATCATAACCAATTAGACAACGGTAGCAGCGCAGTTAATACATCTCTTTATAGCAAAGGAAGCAGTCATTTAGATAAATGGACGCATTATGTGCTGACTCGTGAATATGATGCAGCTAATTTAAAATGGATTTATAAATTTTATGCAGATGGTGATTTGCTTAATACCGTAGAAAACCCAGTTGCAGCATTGCATGACTACCAAAATACATCTACTACCAGCACACCGATAAATTACCTCATCATCGGCGACGGAGCAGGTACGGACCGTTATCGTTCTTTCATAGGTGATATTGCAGAATTCAGAGTTTATGACGGAGTGTTATCTGAAACTGAGGTAGCAGATGAATACAAGGACACAAAGACAACTTATGAAGAACCGGAAGTGGTTATTCCGCCGATGCCGGATGGTCTTATCTTTGATATGGATATTTCTGGCTCTTCAGCAGGAAATATTGTTGTTGCTGACACAAGCAATGCAGCTCAGGTTAAGGCTATTACACCTTACGGTGCAAGCAGTACCGCACCTGTTTTTGGTAGTGAAGACGGTATTGATTATTTATCATTTACTACTATCGGCGAAGATGGAACAACACTCGCTAACCGTAAAAGTAAAATTGCTGTTGAGTTGGTTAACGACAACATTGCAGACAAAGCAGGCGTTACCTTCGAGGCATGGGCACGTGCTAAACAGACTACAGCTGCAAACGGCAGCACATGGGGTGCTCTTGCTTCTATAGGTGCGGCTAATACATCGGGAACCAGCCATATCGAAGCAAGATTTTTTGATGATGGTGCTATGCAATTCTATCCCGACAGAACAAGCAATGGTAACGGAAGAAGCTTGTTAGGAAACTTTGTTAACTCAGGCTATGCAAACGAATGGAAGCATTATGTGTTTGTAAGAGAAAAAGTTAACGTAGAAGGTGTTGAGCAATGGAAACTCAGCCTTTATGTAAACGGTGTGCTTGTGGATTCGGAAAATAACACCACCGCTATAACAGCAGACAGCTTAAACACATGGCTTTCAATCGGTGGCGCATCAAGTAGTGACCAAAGCCGTGCCTTTATTGGTGATATTGCAGACTTTAGACTGTACTCAAAAGCTCTTACAGAAAATGAGATAAAAACAAGCTTTAATGCAGATGCAAATAAATATGTAAGCAGTGACATAAGCATAGTGTGGAAGAACGGAGACGAAACACTTGATTCTACTGTAAATATAGCAAGCTTGACTAGCGCAACAGCAGAAGTAACCGTTTCAAATTATGCAGGTACAGACCCGTACATATTTGTTGCGGCTTATAAAGGAAAAGAGCTTGTTAAGGTAGAACGTGCTGAATTCAGCATTTCGGGTACGACAGTTACCGCAACAGGCACAGTTGCGTGGGAAGCATCTGACGATGTTGATGCGGTAAAAGCATTTATTTGGAATGACGGATTGTCTCCGTTGTGCCAACCGCAAGGTCTTTGACGAATTAGGTCAGGCATTTACAGTAAAAATAGAATTTGAAAAGGCGCTAAAGCCTTTATCGGTTGTAAGTGAAAATTTTTCAATTTATGATGGCGTAAGCGGTAAGCAAATACCAATAGCCGAGGTTTTATATTCTCCTTTAGAAAGAGCAATATATCTGACCACTTTGCCGCTAGAGGTTCCTTCAGTCAAATGTCGTGTAAAACCGTCTGAAAATGTTATTTATATAGACGGTACGGCATTAGAGCCAGAATATGAAGGCAACTTTGCATACAGCTATACCACATCGGTATACGATGTGAGTGTAAAGCAAATTAAACTCACGCAAGACGAAAAGCCTATATTATATCCTGAAAGTAAATCAGAAGTGAAGCTTTATGTTTCGGTTATAAATTCAACCCACGAGCAGCAGAGCAAAACTTTAAAGCTGTATTTAAATGACAATCAGGATGTAGCTTTGGTTTGTGATGAAATTGTTTTAGAAGCAGATTCTGAAACAGAGTTAATCTATACCATAGGGTGTGGCACATGGGAAAAACAAGATTTGCTTCATGCCATTGTCTATTGATGCAAGAATGAAAAATGGAATCGGGTAGGGAATGTTCCCTGCCCGATACCGCTATAAGAATTGGTTTTGAAATGTATTAATTTTATTAATATATTTCAAAGTTAGTGCTTAAACAGGAATAAAAATGGGAATTTTATAACTGAAATTAAAATTTGACACTTGGGGGTGAGCAGCAACATGGAAATAAGAGTATTAGTTGTCGAAGACGAACCGTTTATGCGTGAGGCGTATCTTACTCTTTTAGATTGGCAGGAAAATGGTTTTTCTTTGGTTGATTGCGTTCAAAATGGCGAAAAAGCTATGGAAGTGTTGGAAAAATCAGATATTGATATTATAATTACTGATTTAAAAATGCCTAAAATGTCGGGCATAGAGCTTGTTCGTGCGTGCAGTACTGCCTTTCCTAAAGTAAGGTTTATTGTGGTTAGCGGATATGATGATTTCCATTTGGTTAAAGAGGCTTTTAGTCTTGGCATTAAAGACTATTTTCTAAAATACGAAATTGATGCCGATGCAATTTTAAGTGTGTTGCTTAAGTTAAAAAAAGAAATTATAGACAGTAAAAAACTCGAACTGCAAACAAAAATGGATACCGAAGAAGTTTCACGTCTTCGTGAGCTTGAAAAAATTATCGGAACATCGCATTATATGCTGCATGAAAAATTATTAAAAGAGTTAATCTGGAGTCACGGCAATTCGGTAACCTTAATGGAGCGACTTTTAAAATGCGGTATAGAGCTTGTCGAAAACTCAATTTATATAATGGTGGTAACTATTCATCAATACTATGAATATGAATATGAGCAGTGGCAGGGCGACAGAGAACTTATAAAATATGGATTTTTAAATATATTTGAAGAAATATGCCGTCAAAAAGAACATTGCTATGCCTTTTGCAATTTGCCTAATGAATATGTCGTTATTTTTACGGATGAGCATGGTCACAATGAGACTTATTTTGCAGATTTTTACGAAGAGATAAACAACGCCTTAAAGCAATGCTTTAATTTAAATTGCAGCGCAGGCTTAAGTGATGAAGCGACATCATTTAATAAGCTTAAAGAGCTTTATCGAAATGCAAAACTTGCTTGTGAATACAATTATATTTATGGTGAAGAAAAGCTGGTACTGTTCGAGTCAGTCAGAAAAGTAGGAGTTCAAATACAAACATCTGAAAATTTATTAAGATTAAAAACCGTATTAAGCTCGTTTAATACAGGTGATATACAAGGCGCACTAAAAGATTTACGAGTTAATCCCGACAGCGTTGGCTGCGAACAGATTTCAGAAATAAAAAATCTGTTTCATATGTATTATAACGAAATAGAAAACTTTGCCGAAAAAGAAAAGCTAAAAGCTCAAATTGCAGAAGAATTAAAAGCATATTTTCCTGCAAAAAATGCTGATAGCCTTCCTAAAATGAATAAGTGGCTGTTTAATATTTTAAACAGCATTGCAAGCATTTTTAATAATGAATATGTTATCGTAAAAGCAAAAAATTACATTAAGTCACATTATAAAGAAAACATAACCTTAACATCTGTGGCAAATATGCTGCAAATAAGCGAAGGACATTTAAGCAGAATATTTAAAAAGAAACAACACGAAACCTTTAGCCAATATCTGTTAAAAACCAGAATGGAGGCTGCTGTTGACCTTTTGAAAAACTCGAATTTAAAGATTTATCAAATCGCCTACGAGGTGGGATATTCAAATCCTGAACAGTTCAGCAGAATGTTTAAGCAGGTAATCGGAAAATCTCCTAAATCCTTTTTAAAGCAAGAGTAATGTGAGGTGGACGTTTTGCATAAATTACAAAACAAAATGCTTATATATGTTATTTTAATTAGTGTTTTGCCGATGCTTTTGGTCAGCTTTTTTTACTATAATAATAAAATTGACAAGGTTAATGAACAGTTAAACGATGAATCTAAAGTCATTATGGAACGTCTTGACCGAGTAATTAACCTAAAGACAAACAGATTGCAAAATACAGTAGATATTTTATTTAATGACCGTGAACTGCAACGGCTATTGCGTGAAACTGACTTATACGAAAACAGTGAAGCATCAGCTGAAAATCAAAAAAGACTGGGACAAATTTTGGATAAAATATTTAAGGTTGAGCAAGAGCTTGAAACCATTGTTGTATTCTTTAAAAAAGGCGGAGTGCACGTATCAGGGCAACCGCTTTTAGTCAATGACCCTGTGCGTTTTAAATTAGAATACGGAGCTGCAGGTGATCGACCGGGAGTAATATCGTGGGTAGGTACAAGGGGCAACATATTATCAGGAACAAATAACAAAAATATTGTTTCGGGAACTGTGCTGCGTGATAATGCCTATTTAAATGATATGGAGCATTTAGCCGATGTATATATGATTTTTTCAAGCACTTTTTTTGAATATGAAGACACGGCTACAATGCCTGCTGCTGATAATATTTATGGCAAAGATACACAGCAGATTTATGCATATGATAAAAATGTAAATTTAATCTATTCAACAGATGCCCTGTATGACAATAATATTTTATCTAAGATGCCGCTTAATGTAACGCAGACAGTTTACGATTCTGAAAGCGGAAATTTTGATGTTACAGTCGAAGGCAAAAAGTTTATGATGGTTTATTATACGGCGCAGTCAACCGGCTGGAAATTTGTAAGAACCGTTCCTTACAGTTTATACAAGGAAAAATGTACTTATATAATATATGTAACAGCATTAACCTTTGTTATTCTGTTTGCGCTATGGTGCTTATTAAACTATTTTATCGTAAGAAAAATAGTTGCACCTATTCAAAAGATTGTACAGGCTATGAAAAATGTTGAGGATGAAAATCTTGATGTTGTACTTAAAATTAATTCTAAAGATGAGTTCAGCATAATAGGCAAGCAGTTTAACAGTATGGTTGTTAAAATCAAAATGCTTTTAGATAGAGTTCAAAAAGAGGAACAAAAACGTAAGGAATCTGATGTTTTAATGATGGAATACCAGATTAATCCTCACTTTTTATATAATACTTTAGCGGCGATAAGGATAAAAGCACTAGAGGGTGACCAGAAAAAAGTTGCAGAAATGCTTTTAATTTTAGGACGCTTTTTAAGAAAAACAATTGTCAGCTGTACAAAAATGATTTGCGTTGAAAGTGAAGTATTAAATATTAATGACTATATTTCTTTAATGCAGCTAAGATATAATAATCGTATTGAAACTAAAATCGAAGTCAGCGATGATGCAAAAAGGCTTGAAATTCCCAGTATGCTTTTGCAACCGATTATTGAAAATGCGGTGATGCATGGCTTAGCAGACAGAATTGACGCAGATCAGCCGGCATATTTAAATATTAATGTTACAAGACAAGATGACTGTGTTTTAATGTCCGTATGGGATAACGGCAGAGGAATGACAGGCTTTGAAAAAGAAAAAATTTTAGAAGAGCTTTCATTAAGCGATATAAGCAATAAAGAGCATAACCATCATATCGGATTAAAGAATATTCACAATCGTGTAAAAATGATGTTCGGTGATGATTACGGAATTGATATTCAGTCTACTCTGGGTGAATATACTAAGGTTACTGTTAAATTGCCAGTTATTTTTGAAAATTCTGACCTTTAAAGGGAAAAGAGGAGTAAAATGAATCATTTGCTATGGTATAACAAGGTATCACAGGATTGGATGGATGCATTACCACTAGGCAACGGCAAAGTTGCGGCAATGGTTTACGGCAATCCTGATGTCGAGAAAATTGAAATAAATGAGGAATCCCTTTGGAGCGGAAGTAAAATAAAAGAAAAAAATACAGCCACAAAAGAAACCTTAGACGAGCTAAGAATGCTTTTATTTGCAGAACGCAACGAAGAGGCAACTGCTCTTGCAAACGACACCTTTTTAGCCAATCCTAAAAGACTTAGATTTTATGAAAGCTTTGGGGAAATAACCATAGAATATGATGATAAAAGACCTTACTATGATTACCGAAAGGAATTAGATTTATCCGAGGGTTTAGTAAATGTTACATATACAAAGTATCACACTACATATAAAAGCGAGAGCTTTGTAAGCGAAAAACATAATGTATTTGTATATAAAATGCAAACAGATGACAAGTCGCCTTTTTCATGCAGTGTTACTTTAAGCAGAGAGCAGGATGCGTACACCTCTACCTTAGATGATAAAACTTTGCTATTAAAGGGCAGACTGACTTATAACGCAACTGAACAGCACGGCGAAGGCGGAGAGGGTATGAGCTTTGCGGCTAAGCTCTGTGTAGTTACAGACGGAAAATGTAAGGCGGAAAAAAAGAAAATTCATATAGAAAACGCAACAAGCTTTGTTATATACGGGGCATTTGCCACTAACTACAACATCGAAAAGTTTGATATTGACGAAGAGATTGATTATGAAGCCATAGTTGATAAATCTATTTGCTCTGTGCTTGATGACGGATATGACAGTATAAAAAAAGAACATATAAAATCTCATAAAGAAATGTATGACAGGGTATCGCTTAGCATAAATGATTCAGAAAAAAATCATATGCCGACGGATGTGCGTTTAAATGTAATTAAATCAGGAGAATGGGATGATAGTTTTTTTGTCCTTTACTTCAATTTCGGCAGATACCTTCTTATGTGCAGTTCTGGAAAAAATGCTACCTTGCCTGCAAATTTGCAAGGTAAGTGGTGTCACGGATATACTCCGATATGGGGCAGCGATTATCATACTAATATAAATCTTCAAATGAATTATTGGCCTGCTTTACCACTTAATATGGCTGAAACAATGAAACCATATACTGATTTCGTAAGCAGGCTTAGTCAGTGCGGCAAAAGCACGGCGAAAGAGCTCTATGGTGCAAATGGCTGGGTTGTTCATCACAATACAGAT
>JAFQAG010000041.1 GCA_017416985.1 Clostridia bacterium | reverse complement strand
TTTCAGCGGCAATTTTTTCGTAATTATCCGAAATTATAAATACAGATTTTGCATAATTTCCTCTCACTAAAATGTTATCTGTCACCCTGCTGTTTATATACAGCGATACAACCGAGTAAAACATTACATTATAATTTTTAAATACTATTCCCGAAATTATAATTATAACAGCATCAAGCAACAATATAAATGTTGCAACAGATATATATGGACTTTTTTTGTTAAGCATAAGTGCGGCAAAATCACTGCCGCCGGTTGATGCCTCTTTAAGCACAGGCAGACCTACGCCCACACCTGCCAAAACTCCACCAAAAACCGAGGATATTAATACATCATCAGAAAAGGCTCCGAACAGCTTTGTTATTTCTAAAAAGATTGGTAAAAAAATAATTCCTGCAGCGGTTTTTACAACTGATGTTTTATTGAGAAATTTGTAACCGAAAAAGAATAAAATTGAATTTATTATAAGCGAAGTTACCGAAAGCGGAATACCAAACACATAATACAGCATAGTTGCAATACCGCTTACTCCTCCTGTTGAAATTTTACACGGAACTAAAAAGCAATTAACTGCAACCGCTAAAATAAACGCACCCAAAATGATGTATAAGTAATCTATAATATATTTTTTAAAATTTTTCATATTTTCCCTCCCAAAATTACTAGTTATATTATTCCTTTTTTAACAAATTACATACCAGTTGTAAACTTTTTGTGATTATCGGTGGGGGCATCAAAAATAACTTGAATGTTTAAAAAGCATATGGTATAATTGAAACATACAGAATTTTATATTTAAGAAAAGGTGAATTACAAAATGAACGAAAGACAAAATACAGAAAAAACAGGCTTTAAAGCAAAGTGGGACAACTATTGGTATTATTATAAAATGCATACCTGGGCGGCTATTTTTGTAGTTTTTGTTATGATAGTAACGATTACTCAATGTGTGCAAACAGTAAAACCTGACGTTACAATTGACCTTGTAACATCTGTTGCCGTTGCCGACAGTAACATTTCTTTAGGTGGCGTTTTTGATGATGTTATAACCGATGCTAACAGCGACGGCAAAAAGCAGCTTAACATTGCAACTCTTTATCTGCCTGAAGAACTTAAATCCGAGCAGGATATTGCGATGCAGCAAAAAATGATGATTGAGCTTGCCGCAGGCGAGGTTTCGATGTTTATCTTTGATAAAATGAACATTGACAGATATATTACGCAAGATGCTTATTCTCCGCTTTCAGATTTTATTGATATTACCCCTTATGAAGACATTGAGGGCAAACTTATAAAACGTGACGGAGTGGCATACGGCATCAGCTTAAAGGGTAGCCAGAAACTTTCTGAGCTTGGATTTTTAGTTGACGATTTATATGCAGTATTTCGTTTCGTACCTCGTGACGCTCAAAAGGATGAAGCTAAACTTGCAGAATATAAAAATGCTGCAGCAATTTTACAGGAATTATTAAAATAAAAGTCAGGATGTGTTGTTATGCAAGCATCACGCCAGTTTTCTTCTGATGAAGAAAGTGCTTTGTTTAACGCCTTTATATCAACAGGCGACAAAAAAGCACGTGATTTAATACTTGAAAAATACGATTATCTTCCGCAGATTCTTGCCCGACGTTTTACCGGGCGTGGCATAGAATTTGACGATATATATCAAAGCGCAAGCATAGGTCTTTTTAATGCACTGATGCGCTATAATCCTGAAAAATGTATACGTTTTGCTACATATGCAACGCCTACTATAATCGGTGAAATAAAAAGGCTTTTTCGCGATAAGGGGCATTTTATAAAGGTTCCTCGCAGAATTTATGAAATATTCAGCAAGGCAAACAAAATAAAAGCTGCTCATCTTTTAGAAAATGGAGAGCAGTTATCCACTACCGAGCTTGCTGAGCTTGCAGGTGTACCTGAAGACCAGCTGCGTGCAGCACTCGAGTGGGGCGATAATCATTTTGTGCGCTCGTTGGAGCAATACATACACAACGACGAAGACGACACTCTTTTTTCGAATTTTTTAGGAACTGAAGATAACAATTTTCTTATGATAGAGAATGAAGATTTTGTAAAAAAGTTTATGGGTGCTTTATCTGAAAAAGAAAGACAGTTTGTAAAACTGCGTTACTATGATGAAATGACACAAAGCAGCATTGCAAAAAAGATGAATATTTCTCAAATGAATGTTTCTCGAATGGAAAAACGAGTTTTAGCAATGCTTAAGAAAATGTATTTTGATACAGTAAATGTTTAAATAAAAAAGTTGTTGCTTATGCAACAACTTTTTTATTTACTTAAACGTTACGACAGTAACACCCATCTCGCCCTCGCCGTAACGACCTGCACGATATTCTGAAACCAACGGATGACGTTTTAAATAATCACCTATTCCACTTCTTAAAACTCCCGTTCCTTTACCGTGAATAATTGTTACTGTATGAAGTGAGGACATTATTGCCTCGTCTAAATATTTATCAACAACCAAAAGTGCCTCTTCAAGCATCATACCACGTACATCTACCTCTGTTTTTGCGGTTTTAACCTTGCCAGAGGCAACACGGTGTGTGCTGATTGTTTTGTTTTGCTCTTTTGTTTGTTCTTTATCTGCCGCAAGGTCTGTAAGCGGAATTTTCATTTTCATTATTCCTGCCTGAACCTGCACCTTGCCTGATTTATCAGGCATTGATAATACCGTTGCCTGTTGGTCAAGCGAAACAATTATTACCAAATCGCCAGGTTTTACATTTTTAAGCGGCTTTCTGTTTTGATTTTTTATGCCGCTATTTTTATCCTGTAATTTTTCGCTCTGTTCTCTTAAAGCTGCACGAGCCTGCTCTGCCTGCTGCATTGCATCTTTAATCGGAGCCGAGTCACGAATAGCTCTTATTTCACGTATTATCTTTTGCGATTCTTCTTTGGCTGATTCAATAATTCGCATCGCCTCAGTACGTGCCTCCTGAAGCAGTTTTGCTCTTTTCTGCTCCATTTCTTCAGCCTCTTTGCCGGCTTTATCACGCATACTTTGAGCCGCACGAGCCATAGTTTCGGCACGTTCTTTTTCTCTTTCTGCTCTTTGGCGACTGCTCTCTAAGCCAGAAATTACATCTTCGAGTTTTAAGCTTTCGTCACTTACAAGCTCTTTGGCACGGTTTATTATGCTTTCGTTAATACCTAATCTTTTAGATATAGCAAAGGCATTACTTTTGCCCGGAACACCGATTAAAAGCTTGTAGGTAGGCGACAGAGTTTTAACATCAAATTCGCACGATGCATTTTCAACTCCGTTTGTAGACAGCGCATACATTTTAAGCTCGCTGTAATGAGTTGTTGCGGCTGCTCTTGCGCCACGAGAGCGAATATACTCAAGTATTGCAATCGCCAGTGCCGCACCTTCTGTGGGGTCTGTTCCTGCACCTAACTCGTCTGCTAAAACCAGACTTTTATCTGTTACACGTTTTAATATGCCAACGAGATTTACTATATGTGACGAAAATGTAGATAAACTTTGCTCTATGCTCTGCTCATCGCCAATATCGGCAAACACCTCGTCAAATACCGCTATTTTAGTTTCGTCAGATACGCTTATGTGAAGACCAGATTGTGCCATAATTGTGAAAAGTCCGAGTGTTTTTAATGATACTGTTTTACCGCCCGTATTTGGTCCCGTGATTACTAAGGTATCAAACTCGTCACCAAGCCAGATATCAACAGGAACAACTTTTTTAGGGTCTAAAAGCGGATGTCTGCCTTTTTTTATATAAATAATTCCGTCTTCGTTTAGTTCAGGCGCTACCGCATTCTGACTGATTGAAAGTTTTGCCTTACAAAAAATAAAATCAAGCTCATAAAGCGCATTTGTGTTCGTTATAATAGGCTCACGATATTCGCTTACATACGAAGTCAACTCTGCTAAAATTCTGTCGATTTCTTCTTTTTCTTTACCTGATAAGTCAGCAAGCTCATTCGACAGCGAAACCACCGCCATAGGCTCGATAAAAAGTGTTGCGCCTGACGATGATGAATCGTGAACTATACCTTTTATATCTGCCTTATGCTCTGCTTTTACAGGTACAACAAAGCGTTCGCCACGCATTGTTATAATTGCATCCTGCAAAGCCTTTTGATAGTGCGTAGAGGTAATAATTCCGTTTAGGGTTTCTCGTATTTTTCCCTCTAAGTTTTTCATTTTACGGCGAATTTGATATAGCTCTGGCGATGCTGAATCTGCGATTTCATCTTCGCTTAAAATCGCTTCGTCAATTCTTGTTTCTACAGGCTTTAGCGGCTCTAAGGTCGCTGCTAATGTAAAGACTACTCCGTCTTCTAATGCTTTATCATCTAAAATATATCCCTTTATTCTGCGAGTGGTCTTTAAAAGACGGCTAACACCCAAAAGCTCTTTTTGATTCATCACACCGCCACGCTGTGCTCGCATTAAGGCTGACACAACATCTGTAATTTTAAACCCAGGAGGATTTCCTCTTCTTAAAATTACACCTACTGCCTCTGTTGTTTCGGCTAAAAGCTCTCGAGCCTCGCTAAGCTTAGTTTTTGGCTCTAATGCTAAAATGCGCTCTTTAACCTTTTCGTTTTCTGAATACTCGCAAAGGCGTTACAGAATTTTATCAAATTCTAAGGTTTTAAATACTTTTCGATTCATATTTTATCTCCGCTGACTATATTTCTGTTTATAAGAAAATACTGTCTTCGTCATCTTCATCTTGGTCTTCTACGATATTTTCTGAAATCTCTTCTGCTTCATCTTCGGTTCCACTTGATGCAGTAAATGAAATAGGGTCATCAAATTGAGCTACGCCATCACGTATAATCTGCACATTTGCGGCAGGACGCATACGAAGTGTAGGTGTGTCTGGAAGAGATGCTGATGTAACCTCTAAAAATACCATTTCTGTACCTTTTGGTTCTTCTCCGCTTTCAATTTTTGCTTTTAAGCTGTTTATAATATCATCACTTACAGTAGTTAAAAAGCTGGTCGGAATTGTAAGTGCGTGCTCAAGTCTTTTTAATGCATCTTCTGTTTTGCCCATCTGATATTCAATTACCGCTACATCATAATAAGCCTCACGGAAAGCAGGTTCTTTTTCCATCAGTTTTTGTGAGAGCTCGTACGCTTTTTCAAACTCACCCATTTTAGCATATGTCTGCATTAAGTTATCGACAATAATTAAATCATCACTGTTATAGTCGTATGCCTCTTCGTTAAATTCTAATGCCTTTTGCATATTCCCCTGAACTAAATAACAAAAGCCAAGACTGCCATAAGTAGAGCTGTTTTTATATGTTGGAAAAATTTCTTCAAGCTCTTCAATCGCCTCGTAAAGTCTGCCTGTTTTCATTAAAAGCATGGCGTGTGTTGCCTTTGTCTGTGCTTTTTCAATGGGCTTTTGTGAACGAAATGCCAGCATTGATGACAAAACTTCTTCACATCTGCCCACTCTGCCCTCACGCAAAAGATAGTATGCATATGTTGTTTTCTGGTTGATTTTCATACCCATCTTATAGCCACGTTCGAACCAGTCCATAGCCTTATTTTTTTGACCTTTGGTGTAATTTCTCATTGCAATCGCCATACAAAAAGCTGATCCTCTGCGGTAAAAAACAACACCAAAAACTAAAAGCGATACCAAAATACCTATAATAAGACTTATTTGGTATGCCATAAACGCAATATATCCACCCGCTATAATTATAATAACATCAATCATTTTTTGACCTCTTTTCGTACTATAACTTAAGAAATAACTCTGTAAAGCTCTGATGCCGCATCTTTTCCTACGTGTTCAACTACGTTTAACACTTCCATTTTAGCGATTCTTTCGCCAAACTTCAGTTCTAAAATGTCGCCGACTTTAACATCATAAGATGCACGTGCAACCTTACCATTTACAATAACACGTCCTTGGTCGCAAGCCTCGTTTGCGACTGTGCGACGTTTAATGATTCGCGAAACTTTTAAAAATTTATCTAAACGCATTTAATTTACCTCGCTTAAAAATTTTTTCTGTGCCATATTTTTTAAAGCATCGTATATAAGCTTTATTAAAACCACACAACCTATCTCTAAAATAGCTAAAATGAAGCTGTTTAATCTTTGGTCTGATACAAAATTGAGCTTTAATGTTAGCTCAAAAAACTGAATAAATATTGAGTGCAAGCCCAATATCCACATTGTATTTCTGCCCACATAGCCAAGAACCCTTGACTTGTCTAAAAGCTTTGAAAGATATATAATTGCCAAGCATCCGCAAAACGTGCTTAAATAAAACAGAAAATAGTTACCAAAAACCATTGCGTTAACATCTACATTAGGTATTGCGCCATAATTTAAGCCGTTAAGCCAAAGCGATAACGCAAGCATTACCAAAAATCCAAGCACAGACGGAACTTTAAAAATAATTTTCTGAGCTTTTTCTGCTCGTATAAAGCTACCAACCGCAAAAAAGGTAGCGCCTGTAAAAGCCACATCTACGCCCCAAGGCAAGCGCATTTTTAAAACCGGATATATAAAAAATCCGATTAAGGAAAATGCTAAGACAAATATTCCTTTTGCTTTTTTGGCATATTTGCATGTCAAATACCACAAGCATTGAACTATGAATATACACGGCAAAAACCACAATGGGATGTTGCATTTTAAGCCAACTCCTGCACCGCTTCCGTAAAGCATACCAACAGCAAAATCTTTTACTGCCGCTATATCAATCGCTCTTTCTCTGGTTATATAATAAACAGGAAAAGCCAGTATATTCATTACAATATAGGGCACTAGAACTCTTTGAGCAAGCTTTTTGATAAGGCTAAAAAATGATTCATATTTTTCAGCCTTAAAAGTATAACCAGACATCAGAAAAAATATCGGCACGTTTAAAAGATATACTATTTTAAGTGCCGACTCTGGAAGTGGATTGTGACCATACACAACCAAAAGCATTGCCAAGCCTTTTGCAACATCAATAAAGCCTATTCTTTCTTTTTTCATAATATCCCCCGAAAACAGCAGGATTTTAAACTATAAAGCCAACCTTTTTATACACCTTGCCAAGCACACGCTGTGCAATATAGTTTGCCTGCTGTGCTCCGTTTTTGTATATTTCTTCAACATATGACTTGTCTTTTGAAAGCTGGTCAAACTTAGCTCTTATTGGCCCTAAGCTGTCTGCAACAGTTTCGCCAACAGCGAGCTTAAAGTCGCCGTATCCTTTGCCGCTAAACTCTGCCTCTGCCTCTTCGGTAGTCTTACCTGTAACTGCACAGTATATATCTAAAAGATTTGAAATTCCGGGCTTGTCAGGACTCTTTCTTATTTCGTTATCAGAGTCTGTTACTGCACGTTTAAATTTACGAATAGTATCGTCTTTTGTTTCGAGCAGTTTTATAAATCCGTTCGGATTCGGGTCA
>JAFQAG010000040.1 GCA_017416985.1 Clostridia bacterium | reverse complement strand
GATGTGTACGATTACATTGTTGACCTGGGTGTTGCTCTGGGCAAGAAGAAGGTTCCCGTTTCTAATCGCTATGTCGTGATTGGTTGGGACGCTCTGGGTCTGCTCCAGAAGGATAAGAGATTTACTCATAATCCCGATGTGCTGGCTAATGGCATTGTCAACGGTCAGAAGATTAACGGTATGACTATCGTTGTTTCTGCTAATGCTCCTGCCGGTACTATTATCGCCCTGCACAAGGGTGCTGTTGGTTTCGGTACTCAGATTAACGAGCTGGAAGGTATGCGTTTGCAGGATTCTTTCGCTGATGGCGTGCGTGGTCTGACTGTCGCCGGTGCTGCTGTCCTGAATGCTGATGGTGTGGCTACTCTGACTTACACCATTGCAGAGGGCTAATTTAGTATAATACATATGGGGACGGTTTTATAATCGTCCCCTTTTTGTATGGAGGGATTGCAGATGAATATTGATGAACTAAAAACAAAGTATGCGGCTGAACTGCAATACTTGCAATCTGTGTTTTCCGATATGGGCATTGCAGCTAATGAGTCCGTCTTAGTTATGCAAATTAACAAGGCTTATACTGCAATCCGAAAATACCTAAGATTGGACACTGACGCCGACGTTTCAAAGCATTTCGACGCCGCCGTTGAGTTGGCAATTGTATATTATAACAACCAAATTGTAATGCTTAACAAAGCTGCCGGTAAAAAGACAGTTGTTCAGAAAACACAGGGTCCCCGTTCTGAAACTTATGGTTCAGCGGAAATTGCACTTGATTACTATGGTATTTCTGAGTCTGTAAAGGCGTTACTACCTAACCCGCCCATTAGATTTTACTAAGGGGGCGTGGGTATGGATTGGTTTTATGACAAGACTATTACTTTGCTAATTAATACTGTGGGCGAAATGGTCAACGGTGTTTATGTGAAGGGTGCGCCCATTGAAAAGCAGATTGCTTGTGATGTGCAGCCGTCCAGCCGTTCCGAAACATACGCCGGTTATGGCTTTTTTGCTGATTCTCGATATACCGTTTATTGTGATGTTGATACCGATATTAAAGAGGGTAAAACCGTGAAATATAACGGTGTCGAATATTCCATTATGAAATTGGTTGATTGGGATGATTATTACATTCTTTATCTGAAGGCGGTGGATTAATCATGTCATCCAAAGCAGATTTTGAAGCATTGAGAAAAAGGATTATTTCCGCTGCTGAAAGAGGAATGGAAAAGGCTGTAACAAAGCTGCAAGCTGATACCCAAATGTTAACCCACGTTGATACAGGTGCTTTGCGCCGGAGCTGGACGCATTCGGTCACAACTACCAGTAACGATATTGTGGGAACGGTTGGCAGCAACTTAAAGTATGCACCTTATGAGGATGCATTACACCCGAACTTGTCCGAAGCATTAGAAAGTAATGTGGACAAGTATTTTAATTTGATTCGTAAAGAACTCAAAAACGCATAGGAGGGATAACCGATGAATTTTAACGAATTGAGAGACTATATTGTTGCCTCTGGTTTTCTTCCCGAAGCAACAGACAAAGAGGACTCAACCGCAAAATATGAGGCTATCTTTCTGAATGACAAACCAGAAGAATTAGACGCAGAGCAATTTTTAGTATATACCTTTAAGCTACGAGGCGGCGGGATTGTTAAGCGCTATGAGGTTAAATTACTAGTTTGTTCTGCTAGTGTCGCTGCCGGTATTGAGTTACGAAATAAAATAGTTGAATATCTAAATTTTGATGGTCGCCCTTGTCCTATTGCACACTTTGTAAAGTTTGCATTGAACGATGAGGACGGCTTTTCTTTTGACCAAAACACAGGCTACTACACAAACGCTTTAAGTTTTGAATGCCTGTATCTATAAATCTATAGAAAGGATGAATCCTAAATGAAGTTTTTAAACCTGGCAAAGGGCGACGTTGTAGTTGGCTGTGGTCATCTGTACGCTATGCCCGTCAAGCAATTTAAGGTTGGTGAAACTACCTATGCAGACATGAAGGACATCGGCTATATTCACGAGGAAGCCGTTTTCCGCAGAAGTGCAGAAAGTTTTGACCTAGAAACCGTTAGCGATGGTATCATTGCATCTATTCCCGGTGCTTACACAACTGAGTTTGAAACCGGTGTTATTTCTCTGACTGTTGATAATATGACCCTGTACACCAGCGGTTCAGCAACCGAAACTCTGGAGAGTGGCAAGGTTAGAATTTATGGTTGTGAGTCCGACAAGCCCGCTGAGTTGGCTTTGTGCTTTGTCGGTACTGACGACGATACCGGAAAAACCTTTGAGCTGTATATGCCTTATGCTATCTGGCAGCCTAATACAGAATGGACTTTTGCAGACGCGGAAACTCCTATTTCTCTGAATTTCCATTATAAGTGCTGCAATACTACTCTGCCCAACGGTAAGCAGGGTTCTTATTACATCGAGACTAATGTTGGTGTCGAGTCTGCTACTTAATGCAGAAATACATAGAGGGGCGCTTTTGCCCCTCTTATTTTATGATTTTTGAAATCATATAGCTATGTGATTTGATATGAAATTGATTATTTGGATGGGAGGATTTTCCAACAATGAGTAAGAAGCGCGGGTATAGTGGTGGACGCAATCAGAGTTATAACGGTGGCAAGCGTCCATATAGAGATGATTACAGAGAGTTTGAGCGCCAGAATAAGCCGCATTATGATGACCGTGAATATGGGCGCTATGATTATAAAAATGATGACCGCAGAGATAGAGCGCAGTATGAGAGACCCGCAAACGATGATGTTATGTTTAGTGTAAAGCGGTTTAAGAAAAAGGCTATTTTAATTGAAGATATGAACGGTCGGCAGTTTGCTATTCGTGGTAACTTTGCTAATTCAATTCTGCAAGATATGGTGGAGCTGAAAACAAAGATGACCAATATGGACACTACGGACGAAAACAACGTTGCTGTGCTTTTGTCCATGCTAAAGGAATGGTGTCTAAAGCTAATCAACATGAATGTTGATAATGAAGTTTATACCATGGAAGATGTTGAAAGTGGTTTTGATGACATCGACGCGTTAGTTGATGTTTTCCGCTTTATGTGCGAACAAACGGCAAAGTCTAGCAAGAATTCCGATGTTGTAACTCAGCATAAGTAAGGCTATGTCAAAACTAGCAGATAGCATTGCTTTTCTTGATAATCGAAAAGCATTTAATATTGAGTTGAAAGATGGGAGCGCCGGTGTTTTCACTGTCGCTCTTAATTTCAAAACTGGACTATACTATAAGATTCTTTCCGTCTCTTATCCCCCTAATATATCAGATGATGAGTATAACGATACTGTTTCTGAATGTTTGGCAGAATTACTAAGCACGGGCGGAAAAAGAATTGCTGTACAATGGGTAAACGATAATATTACTTTTGATAAGCAAGCCGATTTTATTGTTAGAGTTGTTAATGAGCTTTTAGAACTGCTAAAAAATGATTGTTTTGTTATTCCAGACCTGGAAGTTAAAAAGGATTTTAGCAAAGCTAAAGGCAACGCTGCAAAGAAGCAGCGGGAAAAAGCAAAAGAAATTGAGCGATTGACAAAACGGCTCAAGGGAAAACTGGATATTTATAATATTGATAATATCGCTCTTGTTTCTAGTAAAACAAGCAATAGTGTAAGCGATATTTTAGAGATGCCAATTTTATTATTTTTTGATTTAGTTAAGAGTGTATCTATTAGCCAACTGCGCGAGGACGAAGATTGGAATTTGGCATACTTACGGAAAATGAATAAAGATATTAACCATGATTTGCTAATAGATTATGTGAATGATTATAAGAAGAATAAAGCTGTTGGAAAACCTGCCGCCCAAAAGAATAAGGGCGCTAAACTTGCAGGTTTCATAATGGAAGATGAATAAATGGTAAGTTAGCGCCTCCAAAGAGAGGTGCTTAATTTATGGCAGGTAAAGAGACCTTTACCAATTATGAGGCTAAATTGTCGCTTAATAGGGCTGAGTTTGACAAGGAAATGGACAAAGCAGCTAGCGACTTTGAAGGTTTCTCAAGTAAAATGTCAAGCATTGGCAGCTCCATAGCCAAGGGCTTAACCGGCGCACTTGCTGCCGGTGTTACTGCAATGACAGCATTAACCACCAAAGCGCTTTCTTTGAGTGGTGAATTGG
>JAFQAG010000039.1 GCA_017416985.1 Clostridia bacterium | reverse complement strand
CCGCAAGCACGCGCATTTTTAATTACAAAGTTGTCTACTTTTTCAGAAAGTTTCATATAACGTAAAACTACACCCATAAAAGCACCTCTTTTGGTTAATTTATTAATCGTTAATTGGCAATTTTATATATTCACCTAATTTTAAATCCCATTCTTCAGGCTCGAAAGGTATCATGCCCGAACAAGGACTGAACGTTATTTCAGAAAAATATATATTGTTATTAATTGAATATAAATCAATTCGCACAAAAGCATTGTTTACTTCTTTTGCTAATTTTTCTGCTATTTTTTTCATTTGCTCATAATTTTCAGGCAATTTAAGCTCCGTATCAAACGGTGCATAATCTCTGCGACGAAAAGGCATTTCTTTTCCATCTAAGTCAAAAAACGAAATTCTTGCCGTGGAATGATTTTCTAATCCCTTAGAGATATATAACCATTCTGGAGCACCATTAAAACAGAAAAATTTATAATCTACAAGACCTTTAACTGTCAATTCATTCTCGTCCGATTCCTGCATAAATTTTTCGGCAATAATTCTTGGCTTTACGTTTTTATACGGCCATTCTCTAGATGAACTGAAATAATTACGTTCAAGACATCTTGTGATTTTTTTTCGAGCAGAATCAATATCAAGCTTAGATTTATCTCTGCAAATTACAAGACCGCCGCTATCGTGCGTACACTTTAACACAAACTGCTGGGGTAATTTGTCAAAATCTATGTCTTCAAATTTATCCCACACACCTAAAGTTGGAATTATGTATTCTTCGCCAATTTTATCAGCTACGTATTGCTTGACCTCGTACTTGTCCACCATGGTGGTATATATAGGATTGCGGTCATAAAGCTTTAACCACTGCATTTTTTCGTTAAATGACTGCGGATTATCAAGATTCAATTTTTTACCAAAATTGATTCTATATAATAACTTAAGAAATTTTCTGTCACATAAAAAATTAATCTTCCCCTTATTCATTAAAGTAGAAATTACACGCGTTGGTTTTTCTATGTAACGTAATAAATTCATTAAAAAACCTTCCTTTTAATTATTTAGCCGGTAACTTTATATATTCACCTAATTTTAAATCCCATTCTTCAGGCTCAAACGGTACCATTCCTGACCAATGGAAAAATGTTGTTTCGCCAAAATATATTTGTCCGTTAATATTGTAAAAATCTACTCGTAGCTGCGGTATTCCCTCTGAAAGCTTTTCTGCAAGCTCTTTCATTTTTTCAAAGCCATCGGGGCATGCAAGCTCTTTTTCTGCGTTTTCGTGTCCGTTTTTTATAGGCAGGTGAACAAAATTTTCATCAAAGAAGTCAAATTTTGTTTCTTTGCCTTCCACCCCTCTGTCAGTAGCAATAAAAAGCATTTTTACTTTGCCATCAAAGCAGAAAAATTTATAGTCTTTAAGCTCATAACCAGATTCATCAACCATATATTGCTCTGCAATAATTCGTGGTTTTACGCCTTTATATGGCCACTCGCGCATTCCCCAAAAAAAACTTTGTTTTAAGCAAGTGTTTATTTTATTTTTTGCTTTTTCTATATCCAACTTGCTTTTATCTTTGCAAATAACCAATCCACCGCTATCGTGCGTACACTTTAACACAAACTGCTGGGGTAATTTATCAAAATCTATGTCTTCAAATTTATCCCACACACCTAAAGTCGGAATTATGTATTCTTCGCCAATTCTATCAGCAACGTATTGCTTAACCTCGTACTTGTCCACCATGGTGGTATATATAGGATTGCGGTCATAAAGCTTTAACCATTGCAGTTTTTCTGTAAATGTCTGAGGGTTATCAAGATTTAGCTTTTTATCCATACAAATGCGATAAGCTATTTTTAAATATGTTTTGTCACTCATCCAATTAAACATTTCCCGATGTCCTAGTGTAAGAAACAGACGAGAAGGTTTTTTTAAAAGTTTTTTTATTCTGCTATCCATGCTTTACCTCACTTTTAAATTTATTTATCTATACCGAGTACCGCTTTCCATTTTTTCATAACTCTTTCTTCTGATAATTCGTCTAAAAGTTTTCTGTTTTCTATACTCATACTTTCCCAATTCTGTTCATTTTCTAAAATGGTTTGCATTGCTAGCACCAGTGCATCTTCATCGCCTACCGGAATTACTATTCCGTTCTTTTCGCCAATCAGCTCTCTTGCAACTCCAGTCGAAAAGTCTGTGGATATAACAGGAAGTCCTGTTGCCATTGCCTCGGCGAGTGCGTTAGGAAATCCCTCGTAATCAGATGACATTACATAAAGAGCACAATCTGCTATATAGTGCATAACATTAGATTTTACACCCATTAAAAATGCACGATTTTCTAGTTCCTTATTTTTAATAAGCTCTCTTAATTCTGCCTCTTTATTTCCTCCGCCGTATATTTCGAGAGTATAATCATTAAATTGTTCAGTTAGCTTTGCAAAGGCTCTTATAAGCATTGAAAAGTTTTTCTGCCCATCTAAGCGACCTACACCAACTATTATTTTGCGACGCTCGCCCACATGGCGTTCAGGAATTGCATCAGCAGCTATTGGATTGGGAATAACCGCAATTTTTTTCTGCGTGTCTTTATCAAAAAAATCTGCAGCAGCCTTGCTCTGACATGCAATACTGTCTGCCATTTTATAAAAATGATATTCAAACCAACGGTCTAAAAATCCTCGTGCTATAGGGTCGCATCTTTCAGAAACAATAAGCTTGTTTTTAACACCACCGCTTAACTTAAGCAAAAGTGCTATTTTATTAGCCGGTCCTAAAAACGACATTGTTGCATCCGGCTTCCAGTTTTTAATCATTTTTCTAATGTCAAAAATAAGCTTTATACCACCGAATACACCACTACAAAGCAAGGTCAGATTATTTTTTCGGTTAACCTTTTGTCCTAATCCGACAACCTCTACCCTTTCATCGAGCTTGTAAAATGGTTCATTGTCTTTAAAGGTAACAATTCTTACTAAACAATCAGCGCAAATATTATTTGCAATCGTTGACATTACTCTTTCTGCTCCGCCGTTAGTAAGGCTAGGGATAAGAAAAAGACACTTTTTCATATTAAACTTCCTCCGTCAAATCAATCCAACTGCCAAATTTATAATCCCACTCATTTGGCTCAAACGACACAAAGCCGCAATGGTGATAAAACGTCATTTCGCCAAAATATATTTTTCCGTTTATGTTATACAAATCTACTCTGACGTGACGAAGACCCTGCGACAGTTTTTTAGCTATTTCTTTCATTTCTTCGAAGCCTTCAGGCTTTTTAGGTGTTTCTTTTGCGTTTTCATGTCCGTGCTTAAACGGCAGATGATTAAAGTTTTCATCAAAAAAGTCAAACTTTACATCTTTACCCTCTACATTGCGCTCTGTGGCAATAAACATCGCTTTAACCTCGCCGTTAAAGCAGAAAAATTTGTAGTCTTTAAGACCGGTTCCTGAATCATCTGCCATAAATTTTTCGGCGACAATTCTTGGCTTTACATCTTTATATGCCCACTCTCTTCCGCCATGATACTGGTTTCCTTTTAATGCTTCGTTAAATCTGTTTTTAAGCCATTCTTTGTCGTTTTTGCTCTTATCACGGCATATGTATACACTACCCGAATCGTGTGTGCATTTTAACACAAATTCCTCGGGTAGGCTGTCAAAATCAACCTCATCAAAGCTATCCCACACGCCATAGGCAGGGATTAAATACTCTTCGCCTATTCTGTCCTTTATAAAAGACCGTACATCGTATTTATCGACTAACTGATTATATAGAGGATTTCTGTCATACAGTTTCATCCACTGCAATTTTTCGTTATAGGTCTGCGGATTTTTTAAATTGAGTTTTTTATGAAAAGCCAGCATATAGCGAAGATTTAAATAGGCTTTGTCCGGAATCCATTTTAGTAAATTTTTTATTTGCAATTTAGCCGTATTTTTCATTTTCAAAACCTCTATTTAGATTTTTTGTTTCTTAAAAAGTGATCAGAAAGCCATTTCATAATTCCCATCGGAGCGAGATACATTACCATCTGACCGCAAATTACAATTGCCAAGTCAAGCAATGAGCAATATCCTCTGTCGTAATTGGCTTTTTGAACTTCTATGTAGCTTTTGCAATATTCCCAGCTTTTTCTGCGTTTATAGTTTCCTTCATTTGAACGGAACATTAAAAGCGATTCGTCAATATTTAATGCATAACAGCCCATATTAATCATGCGCGCAAACAAGTCATAATCTTGCTTTCTACGCATTTTTCCGTATCCGCCGCAACGAATTACCTCTGACTTTTTAAACATAACCGTCGGATGATTAAACGGACTTCTACGCTTTAAAAATTTGCGTATTCCTTCATAATCTGAGGGAACCACACGGGATGATACAATATGTGAGGGCTCATCATAAAACTCGTCAATATTTGTTCCTGCCAAGCTAAGCTCAGGATTTTTTTCAAACAAATCCACAAGCTTTTCACATCTTTGAGGAAGAGAAATATCATCTGCATCCATTCTGGCAACCAGTTCGTTGCGACAATGCTCTAACCCTTTATCAAGCGCTCTGCCCAGACCGATGTTCTGCTCAAGCGCAACCACTGTAAAAAGTTCAGAATTTTTTTCTGAATAGTCACCTATCACCTTATCCAAGCCATCATTTAGCGGTCCGTCTTTTACAACAACAAACTGCTCACAAGGCAAAGTTTGTCCTAGCATACTTTCGATACTTTCGATTAAATATTCAGGTTCATCTTTTTTGTATACCGACATTAAAATACTATATTTTTCCAATGCACTATCTCCCAACTTCAGTTTTAATTATGCTTTCTTTTAAAGAAAAGCTACGATAATTGTCTTTATATTCACTCATTGATTTGTCATAACACAAGTTGCCGAAAGCTTTATTCACAAGGCCTGTTGCTTTGCTTAAAATAATTAAAAGCCATGTTAAGCCTTTAAGCAATATTACTTTTTTTCCGCAAACAGCAGCAATTTCTTTAACAACTTCTGATGTGTTGCTGTATTCACTGTTCTGCGGCCAAAAGATTCCGCTTTCTTTATTTAAAATCATTAATCGTATAAATTCGCAAAGGTTTTCTATATAAAGCATAGACCTTGCATTGTTTACATATGGAAAAATCGGCACTTTTTTAGCTAGTTTCGAAAGCAACGGATAATTACCCTTGCTTCCTTTTCCGTAAATCATCGGTGGTCTTAAAACAACGACCTTAAAATTATCATCATTTAAAGGCAAAATACCGTTTTCTGCCTGAACCTTGCTGTCGCCATAACAATTTTCAGGAGATACAGGAGTTTCTTTAGTTATTATCTTGCTCTTTCCAATCGGTGCACTGTCACCATACACGATGGCAGAACTCATAAATATAAACTGCCCTACTCCGTCTTTTTTTGCTTTTTGTGCTGTTTCTACGGTTAAATCTGTATTTACTTCATAATAAAGCTTGGACTTTTCTTCGCTTATTTTACCGTTATCGGAATGTGCAATACCCGCCACATGAAAAACCACATCGTATCCTGAAAAATCATACTCTCTCCACGTGCCGTCAATCATATCAACAATATCTATCTGATATCCGTCAAATTGTTTCATATAATTTTCAAAAGAAGTACCAATATAACTGCTTGCACCGGTTATTAATATTTTTGTCATATGGCATTTTCCTCTTTTTCCTTATTTATTTCGCTGGTTCCACCTTCTACAACGCCATCAGATTTTAAAACACTGATGATTGTTCCGAAAAAGCATTTTACATCAAACCAAAAACTCATTTTTTCTATATATTCGCCGTCCAACTTTGCTTTTACGTCTATAGGCAATTCATCTCTGCCATTAATCTGCGCCCAGCCTGTAAGACCAGGTCTTACATTGTTTGCGCCATACTTATCACGTTCAGCAATAAGGTCATTCTGATTCCAAAGTGCGGGGCGAGGACCAATAATTGACATCTTTCCAAATAATATGTCGTAAACCTGAGGTAGTTCATCAAGACTGGTTTTGCGAAGGATTTTTCCTACTCTTGTTATGTATCGCTCAGGATTAGTGAGCAGATGAGTCGGAACATCAGGTGTTTTTACCTTCATGCTTCTGAACTTGTGCAGCCAAAAGGTTTGCTTGTTTTTCATAATCCTTTTCTGCTTGAAAAATATAGGTCCCGGGTCATCAATATAAATTGCGATCCCAATAATAAGAAAAACAGGAATCAGAACAACCGCCCCAACAAAAGATAAAACAACGTCTAACAATCTTTTAAAAAACTTTTTATACATATCCTCATATCACCCTTGTCACAATACTAAGCATCATTTTTTAAAAATAAATCTTCTAAAGAAACAGTATCTTTTTTGAAAACCATTCCGCCGTGTATGTGTGTTCCTGCCGGAACTAATGCGTTGCCCATGACAGTTGCGTTGCAATCTATGTGGCATCCATCACAACATACGGCTCCATGATTTATAACCGCTCCTGCCGAAATGATACAAGCCTTTGAAACTACACATCCTGTATGTAAAACTGCCATAGGTTCTATCATACTACCTTTCATAATCTGAGCCGAAGGAGATATATATGACCTGGGATGCACAAGAACCGCAATTGTATAACACGCTTCTTCTAGCTTCATTATCCAATTAAGACGCAGTTTAGGATTTCCTATTGCTACAACCGCATAAGAATAAGAAACACTATGTTTCTCATAATCTTTTAATTTTCCTATGGCATTATCATTTTTATCATCTAAAAAATCAATTT
>JAFQAG010000038.1 GCA_017416985.1 Clostridia bacterium | reverse complement strand
CCTGGCCGTCGTGAAATCGGTCATGGTGCGCTTGCAGAGCGTGCATTAGAGCCTGTTATTCCGTCAGAGGCAGAATTCCCATATGCAATCCGTCTTGTATCAGAAGTATTAAGCTCAAACGGAAGCACATCTCAGGCAAGTGTTTGCGGAAGTACATTAGCACTCATGGATGCTGGTGTTCCGATTAAAGCTCCTGTTGCTGGTATTTCTGTTGGTTTGGTTACCGAGGGCGACCGCTTTATAACAATGGTTGACATTCAGGGCGTAGAAGACTTCTACGGTGATATGGACTTTAAGGTAGCAGGTACAAAAACCGGTATTACTGCTATTCAGATGGATATTAAAATCGACGGTTTAACACCTGAAATTATCAAACAGGCATTTGCACAGACTAGAGATGCTCGTTATCATATCATTGATAATGTACTCTTAAAGGCTATTGAACAGCCACGTGAGCAGCTTTCAAAATATGCTCCGAAAATCTATACAATGAATATCGATACTGATAAGATTCGTGACGTTATCGGTAGCGGCGGTAAAGTAATTCAGAAGATTATCGCAGAAACCGGAACAAAAATTGATATCGAAGAAGACGGTACAATTTACATTTCTACCAGTGATGAAGAAATGGCACAGCGCACAATCGAAATCATTAAAGGTATCACCGGCGAAATCGAAATCGGAAAGATTTACAAGGCAAAGGTTGTTACAATCACCACCTTCGGCGCATTTGTTGAATTCCTGCCTGGTAAAGAGGGTCTGGTTCACATCTCTAAACTCGACAACAAACGTGTTGAAAAGGTTGAAGATGTTGTAAGCGTTGGCGACGAAATTATGGTTAAGGTTATGGAAATTGACCGTCAGGGAAGAATTAATCTTTCAAGAAAAGATGCTATTCGTGAATTAGAAGAACAAATGGCTCAGTAATTAATAACTAAAAAGAGGCTGTAAATAATACAGCCTCTTTAATTTAGCAATAGGAGGGGAAAAATGAATCTGCTTGTAGCTATTAACGCAAAATATATACATACAAATCTGGCTGTAAGATATTTAAGAAATTTATGCGATATAAAAATACGTGAATATTCAATAAACGACCGCACAGAAGCAGTTACGGCAGATATCTATAAAAGCGGTGCAAAAACTGTGTTTTTCTCCTGCTATATCTGGAACATTAAAATGGTGCTTGAGATTTGTTCACGGCTAAAAAAAGCAAATCCAGCTATAATTACTGTGCTAGGAGGACCGGAGGTAAGCTATAACGGTAAAGAGTTGCTCGAAAAAGAAAAAAACATTGATTATATAATAAAAGGTGAGGGCGAAGCAAGTATGCCTGACTTTTTAGATGCACTAAAAAATGGTGATTTTTCAAATATTTCGGGTCTATGCTATCGTAAAAGTAACGAGGTTATAGAAAATTCTAATAGTACAGAAATAGATATGAATGAGCTACCTTTTCCATACATTGAAGGCGAACTTAAAGAACTAAAAGGTCGTCTAATTTATTACGAAACATCTCGTGGATGTCCGTTTAAATGCGGCTTTTGTCTGTCATCTGCTACACAGGGAGTGCGTTTTTTGCCACTTGACAGAGTAAAAAAAGAATTACTTGCTTTTATAAATGAAAATGTTCCGCTTTTAAAGCTGGTTGACCGCACATTTAATGCGGATAATAAAAGAGCAGTGGAAATGGTTGAATTTATAAAAGCTAATTCTAAAAATACCTGCTTTCATTTTGAAGTAAAGGCAGAAACTATGTCAGATGAGCTAATCACAGAGCTTTCTGATAGTCCAAAGGGCTTGTTCCAGTTAGAAATAGGTGTTCAGAGCACAAATAAGGAAACACTGTCTAAAATAAAGCGTGGGGCAGATTTTGAAAAAATCAAGTCGGTAGTAAAAAGACTTAAAGAAAACAATAATATACATCTACATCTTGATTTGATTGCAGGACTTCCGGGCGAAAGCTTAGAGCAGTTTAAAAAATCGTTTAACGATGTTTTTGGTCTAAGACCGCACGACTTGCAGCTTGGATTTTTGAAAAAACTGAACGGAGCTAAGCTTAATACAGACGGTAGCTGTTTTACTGACGAACCACCTTATGAGATAATATCAAGCGATAAAATGAGCTTTGATGATATTTTAAAACTCAAAGATATTGAAGATGTTTTGGAAAAATATTATAACAGCGGAACGTTTGTAAACTCGGTTGAATATTTTATAAACAACTATTTTTCTGATTCGGCATATAAATTTTTTGAAAGCCTAGCTGATTATTTTGAAGAAAAGGGATATACCGGTCAAAGTATTAGCCGTAAAAATCTTTATGAAATTTTAAATAGTTATGCTAAAGAAAAGTATACAGATGATAAAATAGAGAGCGTAATAATTTTTGATTATTGCACTCACTACAAAGATAATTTAAGCTTTATGAAAGATTGTGGCTTAAAAGAAAGAGCATTCGAATTTTTAAAAGAGAGTAAATTTGTAGAGAAATATTTTCCGCATTTTAAAGATGAAAAACCTGTTCAAATTTATAAAAACTTAAGATTTTACAAATTTGGTGATTTTATATTTGCATTCGACAATAAAAATCAAATTGTTTGCGATATTACAGCAGATTTTACTTGACTTTATGGCGATAAACCGCTATGATATATTATGAGAGAAAATAGACAAATCTTTGTCAAAAGAAAGGAATGAAATTGAATGTTTAAGGTAATTTTAAAAGACGGCAGTGCATTAGAGTACAGCGAAGCAACACCGCTTTACGCAATTGCAAATGATATCAGCGAGGGCTTTGGACGAACTTGTCTTGCTGCCGACGTTGACGGAAAGGTGTGTGAAATGGGCACCGTTATCGACAGCGATGCAACTATTACCTTTTTCACATTTGATGACCAAAAAGGCAAAGACGTTTTACGCCATACTGCATCACACGTTTTAGCACAGGCAGTTAAAAGACTTTATCCGCAGGCAAAGCTTGCCATAGGTCCGGCAATTGAAAACGGTTTTTACTATGATTTTGATTGTGATGTTTCATTTACTCCCGAGGTTTTAAAATCAATCGAGGCAGAAATGAAAAAAATTGTGAAAGAGAATATCCCCGTTCGTCGCTTTACAATGCCGCGCGACGAGGCGATAAAATATTTTGAAGAAAAAGGCGAAATCTATAAGGTTGAGCTTATTTGCGACTTGCCTGAAGGTGAAGAAATTTCATTTTACGAGCAGGGTGACTTTACTGACCTTTGTGCAGGACCTCACGTGTCATCAACCGGAAAGGTTAAAGCATTTGCTTTAACAAGCGTTGCAGGTGCATACTGGAGAGGTAGCGAAAAAAACAAAATGCTGCAACGTATTTACGGAACAGCATTTACTAATAAAACTGATTTACAGGAATATCTTGCACAGGTTGAAGAAGCAAGAAAACGTGACCACAACAAACTCGGTCGTGAGCTTGAACTGTTCACAACGGTTGATGTTATAGGTCAGGGCTTGCCGATTTTATTACCTAAGGGTGCAAAAATCATCCAGACACTTCAGCGTTTTGTAGAAGATGAAGAGCAACGTCGTGGATATCAGCTTACAAAAACACCATTAATGGCTAAAAGTGACCTTTATAAAATTTCAGGTCACTGGGATCATTATCAGGATGGAATGTTTGTTTTGGGCGATGAAGAAAAGGATAAAGAGGTATTTGCTCTTCGTCCTATGACCTGTCCGTTCCAGTACCAGGTATTTTTAAACAAAATGCGCTCATACCGTGATTTGCCAATGCGTCTGGGTGAAACCTCAACACTCTTTAGAAATGAAGAATCAGGCGAAATGCACGGTCTTATTCGTGTACGTCAGTTCACTATTTCAGAGGGTCACTTAATTCTTCGTCCTGACCAGTTAGAAGAGGAGTTCCGTGGTTGCTTAGAGCTTGCAAACTTTATGTTAGATACCTTAGGTCTTAAAGAAGATGTAAGCTACCGTTTCTCACAATGGGATCCTAACAACACAGAAAAATATATCGGAACACCTGAACAATGGGATGAAGCTCAGGGTGTAATGAAAAAAATTCTCGATAATCTTGGGCTTGATTATTCAATCGGTATCGACGAGGCAGCTTTCTATGGTCCTAAACTTGATATCCAGATTAAGAACGTGTATGGTAAAGAAGATACACTCATTACCATTCAGATTGACCAGCTTTTAGCTGAGCAGTTCGGCATGGAATACATTGATAAAGATGGCGGCAAAACCCGTCCTTATATCATTCATCGTACAGCACTTGGTTGCTATGAACGTACGTTGGCACTTCTTATTGAAAAATATGCAGGTGCTTTCCCAACTTGGCTTGCTCCTGTTCAAGTTAAGGTGCTGCCTATTTCTGAAAACTATGCTGATTACGCTCAACAAGTATATAATGAATTATTTGATAACGGAGTACGTGTAGAGCTTGACAGCCGAAATGAAAAAATCGGTTATAAGATAAGACAGGCACAGATGGAAAAAGTTCCGTATAT
>JAFQAG010000037.1 GCA_017416985.1 Clostridia bacterium | reverse complement strand
GTGCTTGTGCGAATACAAATTGCAGGGAACGGATGACCGACAGAAGTAAAGAACGAGCTTTCTTCAGGCAAAGTTCCGCTATCTGATACAACAGCAAAAGCATTCATTTGCAAATGGTTATAATCGTGGAATCCGAGCGGTTTGTGCTGAATAACGCGCGAATCAAGCTTAAAACCACTTTCTTCCAAACGTTTTTTACTTCTGGGATGGCAAGAATATAAAATAGGCATATCATAAGTTTCTGCCATTTTGTTTATCGCTGTAAATAGCGACATAAAGTTTTTCTCTGTGTCAATATTTTCTTCACGGTGGGCAGAAAGTAATATATATTTTCCGGCTTTAAGACCGAGCTTTGTTAAAATATCACTTTTTTGTATCTGCTCAAGATTTTCGTGAAGCACCTCTGCCATAGGTGAACCTGTAACATAAACACGTTCTTTAGGCAGACCGCATTCGTGCAGATATTTTCTTGCATGCTCTGAATATGCTAAGTTTACATCAGATATAATGTCTACTATTCTGCGGTTTGTCTCTTCTGGCAGACATTCATCTTTACAACGATTACCTGCCTCCATATGAAAAATCGGAATATGAAGACGTTTAGCAGAAATAGCTGACAGGCATGAATTAGTATCCCCTAAAATCAGCAAAGCATCCGGTTTTTGTTCTGTCATAAGTGCATATGACTTAGCAATAATATTTCCGATAGTTTCGCCAAGGTCACTACCAACAGAATTTAAATAAAAGTCAGGTGCACGCAGCCCTAAATCATCAAAAAATACCTGATTAAGCTCATAATCATAGTTCTGACCTGTATGAACTAATATCTGCTCAAAATATTTATCGCATTTTTTTATAACAGCAGACAAACGTATAATCTCGGGTCTTGTACCTATAATTGTCATTAATTTTAACTTTTTCACGTTACACCTCCAAAAAATATGTATCCGGTTTTTCTGGGTCAAAGCATTCATTACACCACATTATTGTTACCATGTCTGTATCGCCTAAGTTTTCAATGTTGTGTGTATAGCCAACCGGTATGTCTACAATCTCTATTTTTTCTCCGCTTACGTAATATTCAATAACCTCATCGCTGTCAATCTTTCGGAATCTTATAACACCCTTGCCGCTGACCACGACAAATTTTTCGTTTTTGGTATGGTGCCAATGGTTTCCTTTAGTTATACCAGGTTTTGAAATATTTACACTTACCTGTCCACGTTCATTACTGCGGAACAGTTCAGTAAACGAGCCTCGGTCATCACAGTTCATTTTGGCAGGATATGAAAACTCATTTTCCGGCAGATATGAAAGATAAGTGCTGTAAAGTTTCTTTTCAAAGCTATCTGGTTTAAGATACGGAATTTCTTTATTATTTCTGCTCTCTTTATAAGAATAAAGCAAATCAACAATTTCACCTAAAGTAATCTGATGAACGGTAGGAACATAACAATATCCGTCTTCCTTTAAATTTGCTGTATTGTTAAGAGCATTAATAAACTCACAAACTACATCATCAACATATACAAGATTCATCATATAACTGCGGTCATTAACAGTAATAGGCAAATCGTGTGCAATGTTATTGCAAAATGTTGCAACTGCACTGTTATAGTTAGGTCTGCACCACTTGCCGAATACGTTTGGCAAACGATAAACAAAAACCTTTACTCCATTTTCTTTGCCGTAGCCGAACAATAAATCCTCCCCGGCCTTTTTGCTTTTACCATATGGATTATCTAAAGCAGCCTGAATTGATGAAGTAATCAAAACCGGTGCTTTATTTTCATTTTCCTTTAATTTTTCAAGCAACACCGAGGTAAAACCAAAATTCCCCTCCATAAACTCTTTTTCATCTTTAGGGCGGTTTACTCCAGCCAGATGAAATACGAAATCACACTCAGCGGTGTATTTATCGAGCAGCTCTTCCGGAGTATCAATATCATATTCAAATATAGTTATATCATTGCTTAAGCTAAAGCTTTTGTCTTTTCCGTATTTTATGTTATTAAGAGTAGATACCAGATTTTTTCCGACAAAACCCTTTGCACCTGTTATCAATATTTTCATTTGTTTCACCTACAATCCGATTTTGCGATAAAATCTTATTTTTTCATTAACATCATCTTTTTTAACAGCTATTATTTCTTTAGATGTTCTTAATGTTGAACTTATATCTTTATTATTTCTTATCACCCTATCTACCCAAGCAACAGGTAATAAATATGGATGTTTTTTTAAGTATGTATAGCGTGTTTTTATCATTCTTGCATTAGGAAAAAGCACCTTTTTAAGAGCCTTTATTCTGCTTATTCCTTTTTTCTCTGTCATATTCATTTTTCGAACTAATGTTTCGCCACTGTTGCGCCCATAAAAACCAAAAACACCGGCTTCCATTGTATACAATTCAAAATCCTGTAAAACCTCATCTTCAACATTTGAAACTTCAAATGGAAGCTCGAGTTTAAACCAGTTCTTAATACACTGCATCGCCAAATTGAAAAAACGGCTCAGCTCCAATTTTTCTATTTCGCTTTTCACAAACTCCCAATCCATATTACTGCCTTGACGTTTTATATAAAACGCTAAATCCATATACATTCTGATTCCTGCACCACTGCTATAAATATGCTTAGCAACGTGAGTAAACAAGTATATAAAATGAAATTCAGGTGTAAATTCATAGATAAATTCATCTTTTTTTCGAGCATATTCCCACATTTTACCGAAATAACCTATGTAATCAGCACGCTCGGTAATATTGACAGACATAATTGAGGTATGAATTTCGTAGTACTCGTGCTCTTTTTTGTATGTGTATACAGGCACAAAATCCGCTTTTGTATAATAGCCCAATTTTTTCATCAGAGCATCTGTTCGTTCCACATCTTTTTCACGAATTACAAAGTCAACATCACCAAAAGTTCTAAGTTCAGGAACTGTATAAAATTTTTTAATTACAATTCCCTTAAATGCAAGATGGTCTATTTGCTCTTCGACAAATTTTTCTGATAATTCTTCAAACTTTTTTTCACACAAAGCACTTTGTTGCACAGTTAAGAAAAATATTTCCGTCATTATTTGTAAAAGCTCAGCGTCTTCTTCATTTTCAGGATTGTTATAAGTAAAGTATTCTTTTACTTTATACGCAACAATACCGGAAACATTATGAATTTTGCTCTGCTTTAGCACTGGCTCTAATAATTCTTTAAACTGCGCCATAGTTTCTTGCGCAAGTACTTTTTCTTCAAAGAAAGCCCGCAAAATATCTAATAATATTCTTGCTTCCTGGTTCATAATACTACTTTCCTTCCGCCCAACCGGCAACTTCTTCACGAATATATGAAAGACTTAAGAGTTTTTCTTTAACCTGTTCTACGTTTAGTAAGTCTGTGTTGTTTGAATTGAACTCTGTTAATTTATTACGTTTTTCGTTTCCTTCTTTAAAATATTTGTCATAGTTTAAATCTCTTTTATCTGCCGGAACGCGATAAAATTCTCCCATATCAATCGCATTTGCACATTCTTCGTTTGTCAGCAAAGTTTCATACATTTTTTCGCCATGACGGATTCCTATAACCTTAATATCGTTATCGTTCGGGAATAATTCTTTAACTGCTTTCGCTAAAACTTCAATGGTACACGCAGGTGCCTTTTGTACTAAGATATCACCACTTGCACCATTTTCAAATGCAAAAAGAACTAAATCTACCGCTTCTTCAAGGCTCATTATAAAGCGGGTCATACTAGGCTCTGTAATTGTGATAGCCTCGCCCTTTTTAGTCTGTTCAATCCACAGCGGAATTACACTGCCACGTGAGCACATAACGTTTCCGTAACGTGTACAGCAGATAGTAGTTTTTTCAGGAGATACTGTTCTTGATTTTGCTACAACAACCTTTTCCATCATAGCTTTTGATGTACCCATTGCATTAACCGGATATGCTGCTTTATCCGTAGATAAGCAAATAACCTTTTTAACACCTGCATCAATAGCGGCAGTTAATACATTTTCTGTTCCTAATACATTTGTTTTTACCGCTTCCACAGGGAAAAACTCACACGATGGCACCTGCTTAAGTGCTGCTGCATGGAAAATATAATCAACACCATGCATAGCATTTTTTACACTCTGCAAATCACGAACATCGCCTATATAAAACTTGATTTTATTGCTTGCCTCAGGATATTTTGCCTGATACTCATGGCGCATATCATCCTGTTTTTTCTCATCTCGTGAGAAAATACGGATTTCTCCTATATCGGTGTCTAAAAAACGATTTAATACCGCATTACCAAATGAACCGGTACCGCCGGTGATAAGTAAGGTTTTATTTTTGAACATAGTTTAACACTTCCTTTATTTTTCTTTTAACCTTGTTAAAACACCTTTCTTTAAAGGTGCGTTTCAAAAAAACTTTTTCAGCTTCTTTAAATCCATATTTAAAAACTGTATCAATAAATTTCTCTCTTTCAGGCGGTAGCAATGTAGACTGCACAGCTGACGGATTATACTTTACTGCATCGGCTGCTTTAACCTCGTAACAAAGCATCTTTTCATTTATTAACTGCAACACATTTCTTCCTTTTTCTGTATGAGCAAAAATCAAAGATATTCCTTTGTTATCTGACACATCAGGCAATACTTTTTCTATACCCCAAAAATCGCCTAATGTAATATCTGCCATACTTTTGTCAATTTTAAAATGACAATTATAGCAAGAGGGCCTTAGTATATAGTTCTTTAAAAAAGCTCGCATAAAAGAATCCTCTAATGCCAGTTTTTTATATTTACGACCATTGCCAAAATCTAATACTATTGAATAATTTCTCCATCCAGGTACTTTTTCTCTGAATTTAATTAAGCCAATTTTTGTAAAACTCGTTTTGTTTTTGTTTTCTTGTTGCTTTAAATATTCTGTCCATATTTTTGGAGACGGTACGCCATGGCATATAATATCCAGTAAAATCAAATTCTGATACTCTTTACCTAAATAAGCCTTGATACCTGCAATTTGACACGGTGTTCCGGAAAATAACACTAACCTGTCTTCTTTGAGAATCTTTTCCGTTTTTGCATAAGCATCACCAATACGGCTCTGGAGGTACTTAGCACCACGTAATTTACTAAGTTCTGATTTTTCTGATATTTCTATATGGCACACTTCCTGATTTTCATCAAATGACGCACCAAATACGACTCCATTATTATCTAACACATACTCTGCTATTAGCGAAAATATACCACCTGAAGAACTCTGCATTCTGGTATTCTCATCTAGATTAATGCCTGCATATGCATTTATTTTATCTTCAGCAGATTGACTTTTGTTTAAGACGGGGCACGCTTTTTCGCAACGTCCACACTTAATGCATAAGCTTTGATTAATTATCGGATACAAAAAACCTTCGCTATCATAGTCCATACTGATACAATTAACAGGGCATATGTTAAAACAAGCGTGACATCCCGAACAATTTCGCTTTCCCAACTTGTTATACATTTTTTGCCCCCTTAGCCGTTAAATCTTTTTAAAACCTTTTTCACCGGATTTATAAACAACTCTTTTTCAGACGAATTCATTCCAAATAACCATACCACAATTACATAAATCATACAATAAATCACTATTGTCAAGGCTAAAACTGCTACATTTTGCATTGGTAATATCAATTTTAATATAAAACCTAAAATTGCAACTACAAAAATTGATGGGAAAATTTTTATAATCTGCCCCCAAAAGTATACCATATCTAATTTAATCTTTTTATGGTAATACCAATTCATAAAAATACCATTCCCAATTATCAACGAAATAGCAGTCCCTATTGCTGCACCTTTAGCGCCCCATGCCTTAATACACGGAATGCTGATAAATATGTTACAAATGGCAATAAATAAATATATAACCGATCTTGCCTTATG
>JAFQAG010000036.1 GCA_017416985.1 Clostridia bacterium | reverse complement strand
TTTCAGCTAAAACGTTTACAACCTCTTCGTTAAGACCAAGGTTTAAGATTGTATCCATCATACCAGGCATTGATGCTCTTGCACCTGAACGAACAGAAACTAAAAGCGGATTTTCTTTATCACCAAATTTTTTACCAGTGATTTTTTCCATGTCTGTGATAGCAACCATAATCTGATCCATGATTTCGTCATTGATCTTTCTGCCATCTTCATAATACTGTGTACATGCTTCAGTTGAAATTGTGAAGCCCTGCGGTACCGGCAGACCAAGCTTTGTCATTTCAGCAAGGTTAGCACCTTTACCACCTAACAGATTTCTCATATCTGCATTGCCTTCGCTAAACAGATATACATACTTTTTACCCATCAATGAAACCTCCTATATCTTTTGTTCGGATTTAAACTTTAAACCCTTACAATTTTTAACAAAATTTTGATGTTCACGAGGACACCACAGTATATTATACCATATAATTACAAAAATGCAATTATTTTTTTATTTTTTTAGCTTTTTTCGTATAATTTATTATTTTTCCAATTTTAAAGCATTTTATACCTTTGTTAATTTTGCAAATGCGCCCATTAAATTTTTAGTGCCAATATCGTCAAAAGCTATCTCTATTCTTACATCGTTGCCCTCGGGAGTTACTGATAAAATCATGCCCTTACCGAACTTACGATGCGTTACTACATCGCCCGGTGCAAAATCAATATTAACCGGTTTTGAGCGAACGTCAAATGCTTTTTTATTAAATATGTCGTTAAACAACGCCTGCTTGCTCGGTTTTGACGAGCTGTCAATTTCGTGAGCCTGTTCTGTTTTTTGTGCGATAACGTTTGTAAATTCTTCAGGAATCTCACCTAAGAATCTGGATGGATTGGCATATTGTGAGCCGCCATAAAGATTTCTACGCAATGCATATGATATAGTAAGGTGCTTTTTAGCTCGTGTTATGCCGACATAGCACAACCTGCGTTCTTCTTCAATTTCTTCTGACGAGAACATCGAGCGACTGCTTGGGAACAATCCCTCCTCCATTCCGCACAGAAATACATTGCCAAACTCTAAGCCCTTTGCACTGTGCAAGGTCATTAAAACAACTGTATCAGAATTTTCATCATAATTATCAATGTCAGATACAAGTGATGTTCTTTCTAAAAATTCTGCAAGTGTAGGCTCGTCTGTATCTTTTTCGTACTCAAATGCCGAAGAAATAAATTCGCCTATGTTCTCTAAACGTGTCTGATTTTCTACACTGCTGTCTAGCATAAGCATTGCACGATATCCGCTCGATTCTAAAATATTTTCAAGCACAGCTGACGGAAGTGCATCTTTTGACTGTGCCTGAATGGTACGAATCAAATCTGTAAAGCCTTTTAACTTGTCAGAAATCTTAACTAAATCAGGAATCTGTTCTGCCATTTCCATAGCGGCAAACATGCTTATTTCTCTTTCTGATGCCACCTGAGCAATTTTTTCTATCGAGGTTGTTCCTATTTTTCGGCTTGGCTCATTTACAACACGGATTAAGCTGATGTTGTCATTAGGATTATAAACTAAGCGCAAATATGCTAAAACATCTTTAACTTCTTTTCGGTCATAGAACCTTAAACCAGCCAAAACTCTGTAAGGAATATTGTAGCCGCTAAGAGTTGTTTCTATTATACGTGACTGTGCGTTGGTTCTGTATAAAATTGCACAATCTGAATACTTTCCGCCCTTTGTTGCCGCAAGATTTATCTGCTTTGCTATGTATTCAGCCTCTTCATATTCATTCGGTGCACCGAATACGTCAATTTTTTCTCCGTCGCCGTTATCTGTCCACAGATTTTTGCCCTTTCTGCCCATATTATTTGCAATAACGTGGTTTGCCGCATTTAAAATATTTTGTGTTGAACGATAATTCTGTTCAAGTTTTATAACCTTAGCTCCTGAAAATTCTTTTTCAAAATCCAAAATATTATTTATGTTTGCACCACGAAACTTATATATACTCTGGTCATCATCACCAACAACACAAATATTTTCTCTGCCTGCCGCAAGCATACTTGTAAGCATATACTGCGAGTTATTTGTGTCCTGATACTCGTCAACAAAAATATATTTAAATTTGTTCTGATAGTATCTGAGTGCCTCTTCTTCCATAGAAAGCACCTTTACACTCAGCATAATAATATCATCAAAATCTAATGCATTAGCCTCTTTTAAGCGTTTTTGATAAAGCTTATATACCTCTCCGATTTTTGATTTTCTGAAATCTCCCTCAAACACATCGCAAAAGGCATCAGGCTCCATCAAATCGTCTTTGGCTGAAGATATTTCTGCCATAACTCCTTTTACAGGGAAATATTTTTCGTCCATATCAAGCTCTTTTAAGCATCTTTTTACAAGTGTTTTCTGGTCAGCGGTATCGTAGATAACAAAATCGCTTGTATATCCCAGTAAGTGAATGTTTCTGCGCAAAATTTTCATACAGCAGGCATGAAAGGTATGTATCCACATTCCGTCTGCTGCCTCACCTATTAACCCTTCTATTCTCTCTTTCATTTCGTTTGCAGCTTTGTTTGTAAAAGTGATTGCAAGAATCTCATAAGGACGAGCTAAGCCTTGTTCTAATATATAAGCAATTTTATTTACAACAACCGTTGTTTTGCCTGAGCCTGCACCTGCTAAAATTAAAATTGGTCCGTCAGTTGTTAAAATTGCCTCTTTTTGTTTATCGTTAAACCTATCTAAATTCATAGCTCCTCCTTGATTATTTTCTTCATTGCATCTAACGCTCGTTCTGAAATTTTTGTATATCTTTCTTTTTTATTTTTTACACGATAATCGAGCGAATCTATAATTCCAAAATTGATATTCATCGGCTGAAAATCTTTTCCCTCAAAAGCCGAAACATGTTTTGCGAGCGCTCCGGTTGCGGTCAACGATGGAAAAACCAAAGGCTCTTTGCCCAAAACTTTACGTGCCGCACTTATTCCTGCAACTATTCCGGATGATGCAGATTCAACATATCCCTCAACACCGGTTATCTGACCTGAAAAGTAAAGACCGGGTCTTTTAATTACCTCATAAGATGCATTTAAAAATCCAGGGGAATGTAAAAATGTGTTTCTGTGCATAACACCATATCTTACTATATCCATATTTTCAAGTCCTGGAATCATTGAGAAAACTCGCTTTTGTTCGCCAAATTTTAAATGTGTCTGAAATCCAACCATATTAAATAGTGTGCCATCTTTGTCATCCTGACGAAGCTGAACAACTGCATAATACTGCTCACCTGTTTCGGGATGCTCTAATCCTACCGGTTTTAATGGTCCAAACGTAAGGGTATCTTCTCCCCTTTTTGCCATAACCTCGACCGGCATACATCCCTCGAAAACCTTTTGATTTTCAAACTCGTGCAGTTCTGCTGTTTCGGCATTTATTAGCTCGTTATAAAACCGCAAATATTCTTCTTTTGTCATAGGACAGTTGATATAATCAGCCGTCCCCTTGTCATATCTTGCTTTTCTGTATGCTTTTTTATGGTCTATTGATTCATAAGTAACAATCGGTGCTGCCGCATCAAAAAAGTAAAGCTGATTGCCACCACAAAGCT
>JAFQAG010000035.1 GCA_017416985.1 Clostridia bacterium | reverse complement strand
CCCTCAGCGATGATTTTCTTCATTGCCTGATGATAGCTGTGGAATCTCATCATAAGACCAACACCGAGTTTTACGCCCTCTTTTTTGCAGTAGTCTGCGATTTCTTTTGATTCTTCAACTGTAAGAGCCATCGGTTTTTCTAAAAGAATATGTTTTTTAGCTTTAGCTGCTGCAAAAGCCTGTTCTTTATGACAGAAAACAGGAGATGCAATATAAACAGCATCAATTTCGTCGATAGCCAAAAGCTCTTCGTAGTTATCAAATGCAAATTTTGCATTATATTTTTCTCTTACTTTTTCGGCAACTTCACCGTTAGCGTCCATTACAGCAACGAGCTCAGCATTGTCAGCGAGCATCATGCCTGGGATTGTTCTGCGGTCTGCAATACCGCCGCAACCTATTACGCCCCATTTAATTTTCATGGTTAATTTCCTCCCTGTTTAGATAGTAAATTCGGGCGGAGGAAACTTCCGCCCGAAAGAATATTTAATATTATTTGCCTGCCTGCATTTCAGCAACAGATTCTAAGATAGCATCTGCCATGTATTCGAGCTGTTCCTGTGATAAACCATAAAGCGGTAAGTGTGTGAAGCGTTTGTAGAATACTTCTTCACAAACAGGGCAGGATTTTGCGATTTCTTCTGAATCGTAGCCCATGTCGCTAACAACTTTAAAGCGATAAAGCGGTCCGAAGTGAGGAATGTTTGTAACACCCTTTTCTTCGAGTTTTTTCTTCAATACCTGAACATCTCCGCCAGCTTTTGCCGGGTCAATCTGTAACAGATAGAGATGGAAGGTAGGTTTGATTTCGTCGTTACCTAAATCCTGAGGAATGATTGCATCATTACCAGCTAAACGGCTGTTTAAGTATTCAGCAGCTTTACGACGGATTTCGATAATTTCTTCGTTACGAGCGACCTGAAGTGTAAGTCCAAGACCCTGAATTTCGGTTGTAGAATAGTTTGCAGCAACGAACGGCTCGTATTTACCCTGAATAGGAGTGATGTTATAGAGCCAGTTTTTAATCGGAGCTGAGAAGTCAAGACCTAAGAAACGAGCACGTTTCATTTCGTCGCCAAAGCCCGGGATGTTAGTTGTAGCAATACCACCCTCACCAAAAGATGTGATGTTTTTAACTTCGTGCATACTAAATGCAGCAAAGTCACCGATTGTACCGATTTTTCTGCCTTTATACATAGCACCGAATGCATGAGCAGCATCTTCTAATACTAAGATGTCGTGTTTTTTAGCGAGTTCCATAATCGGGTCTAAGTCAACAGGGTATCCACCGATATGTACAGGAACAATCATCTTTGTTTTAGGTGTGATTTTCTTAGCTACGTCAGCAGGATCCATGTTGATGGTTTTCGGGTCAACGTCAGCAAAAACGAGTTTTGCACCGATTGCCAAAGGATATGCCATTGTAGCAACGAATGTAATAGCAGGAACGATAACTTCATCGCCCGGCTTTAAGTTAGCATATTTGTATGCAATTTCAAAACCAGATGTTGCGTTGGTTACGAAAGTAGAAGTAGTTGTTCCGAGGTATTTGTTACAAGCTTCTTCTGCTTCTTCAACCTTGCTTGCCAAAGAAAGTTTTCCCGGAGGGGTTGCTAAAGCATCAAGCTTTTTAACCTGCTCCCAAACTGCGTTGATTGCATCTTCATACTCTTTGCCTTCACCCTGCATAAGAAAACGGATGATTTCCATTAAGTCTTGAACGTTGTAGTTTTCACCTACTGCTGCCCACGGCACACGAGTAGCGCCTGTGTTGTAGCGAAAATCTGTTGATTTTTTTGCCATTTTAACTTCCTCCTTAAATCTTATTTAAGTAATAATTTTTTTAATCGAACTTGAATTTTTTAATATGTTTCAATTAATTTATTGCTTAAATTAATTATATCACTTAATCATATAGATGTCAACAAAATATATTAAAATAATTATTGTATAATATTTCGTGGAAAAGATATGTCAAACAACCGGTCGCACATTTCAAAGGCTGCACCGCTCAAAATATCATCACTACCCGAAGTTACGGTTACTATTTCCATATCCTGAGTAAGTGCAGCATAGGTGCGTTTGCGCATATGATAAACAGCATCTTCTAAAAGAGAAGGGCAGTCTGAAAAATCGCCTGTGTTTAAAACTAAAACAGATGGATGCAAAAGATTTATAAGATTTGCAAGACCTATTCCCAAATATTGCGCACAGTCAGATACAGCAGCTATTGCAT
>JAFQAG010000034.1 GCA_017416985.1 Clostridia bacterium | reverse complement strand
TTTGTAATCTTCTTTGAGAAAAGGCCCCATATGTAAGGTCCGATAAAGCAACCCGAAACGATTCCCCAAGAGAAAGACATAAGACTTACGATAATCGGAATATTTTGTGTTGCAAAGACAAATGAGCAAGCAACAAACACGAGGCAAAGAAGTCTTGTTAAAAGCATCTGTGATTCGGGCTTTGTTTTTTTCTTTCTTACAGCAGGGATAAGGTCAACTGCAACTGCTGATGCAGATGTTAAAACAACCGCCTCGAGTGTTGACATTGATGCCGAAAGAAGAAGAATCATAATAACAGCCAGAAGAATGATGCCTGCTGTTCCGCCACCTAATACCTGCATTAAAACTGTTGGAATTACAGAGTCAACGCCGCCTGCAGGAAGAACGCCACCTAAGATAAGTCTTGAGGTTGAACCGATAAGGTAAGCTCCGCAACCGATAATCACACAGAAAATGGTAGAAATAATTGTACCTCTTTTAATTGCTGCTGTATCTTTGATTGCATAGAATTTACCAATCATCTGAGGAAGTCCCCATGTACCAAAGCTTGTAAGCATAATGTTAAAGCAAAGGAACTTAAATGATGAGCCACCAAAAATATTTGTAAGCTGAGCGCCATCTTCAGGAATTGCCGAAAGATTTTGAACAAGTCCTGAAAGTCCGCCAACTGCATCGTGTCCGAGCACTGCGCAAATAAGGCAAACAACACCTACAATCATAACAATTCCTTGAACGAGGTCAGTGTAAGCTGTTGCAATGTATCCGCCTGCAACAAGATATACCGCTGTTAAGCATGCAATTATAAGCATCCATACCCAAGTTTCAACTACAGGGAATACCGCGCCAAATAGCGAACCCAGACCTTTGTAAACGGCTGCTGAGTAGGGAACTAAGAATATAAAGATAATAACCGCCGCTAAAATCTTCATACCTTTTGAAGCATAGCGCTTTTCAAAGTAATCGGGCATTGTTCTTGCATTAAGCTTTTTGGTCATTTTTCTTGTTCTGTTTGCAAATAATATCCATGAAAGCAAGCAGCCTAAAACTGCATTACCAATACCAATCCAGATACTTCCCAGACCGATATTCCAGCCATGCTGACCTGCATAGCCAACGAAAACAACTGCTGAAAAATATGTAGTACCGTACGCAAAGGCTGTAGCCCATGCACCGATGTTTCTGCCACCAATTAAAAATCCATCAAGTGTTTTTGACTTACCGTAGCTTATACAGCCGATAAGCGCCATTGCTATTGCATAAATACAAAGAGCAATAATTGTGTAAAGTTGTGTGTTTGTCATTTGAATTTCCTCCATGTCTTGCTTTTTTCTGTAACATAGTATATAATACTCCTTAGCATTAGTCAAACGAATGGTTTAAATATATACTATCGAAAATTTCGATGATAGGAGAAGTATAATGGAATTGCGTAATTTAATCACCTTTATTAACGTCGCAGAGCTTGGCAGCTTTACAAAAGCAGCCCAGCAGCTTGATTATTCTCAATCAACCGTTTCATTTCAGATAAAACAGCTTGAAGATGAGCTTGGTTGTCTTTTGTTTGAAAGAATAAATCATACTATAACACTTACCCAAAGAGGACGTGAGCTTGTTTCTTACGCTCATCAGGTTCGTGCATTAACAGACGAATTTAAAGAAACTCTTGAAGAAGAAAAAGAATGCAACGGACACATTCATTTTGTAACTCCTGACTCTGTGTGCGATGAGCTGATTAGCCATAGCTACATAGATTTTCACAATAAGTATCCTGCAATTTCAATTAAGTTTACAACTGCAGATACATCAGTTATGTTTGATATGCTTGATCGTAATGAAGCAGATGTTATAATAACTCTTGACAGTCATTCATACAATAAAGATTATATTATCGCAAAGGAAGAACCTCTTTCAATACACTTTGTAGCAAATGCAAAGTCAAAATTTGCAGAAGCTAAGAATCTGTCGATACACGATATTATCAATGAGCCATTTATTTTAACCGAATATGGACAGGGCTATAGAAAGGTTTTTGACAAAGAGCTTGCTAAAAAATCATTAGAGATAATGCCTATACTTGAAATTGGAAGAACAGATATGATTACATCCCTTGTTGCTAAGGGTGATATGCTCTCATTTCTTCCTGATTTTGTTACTAAAGGAATGATAGAATCGGGCGATTTGTGTTATCTTGATATATGCGATATGAATGTAGAAATCTGGAAACAGCTTATATATCACAAAAACAAATGGATGTCAAAGAGCTTAAAGGTTTTTCTTGACTATATAAAAGAAAATGAATTTTCTTTAAGATAAAATCAAGAGCTGTAGCAAAATGAATTTCATTTTGCTACAGCTCCTTATAGTATCTATTAAATTATTTATTTAATTTTTCCATGTCGTTTTTACGGATTTCAACACGTCTTACCTTACCGCTGATTGTTTTCGGAAGTTCATCCACAAATTCAACAATTCTAGGGTATTTATAAGGAGCAGTATGTGTTTTAACGTATTCCTGAATTTCTTTTTTAAGCTCGTCTGTGCCGTTAGTTCCTTTTACAAGCACGATTGTTGCTTTTACAATCTGACCACGAACCTCATCAGGAACAGGAGTGATAGCACATTCTAAAACATACGGAAGCTCCATGATAACACTTTCAATTTCGAAAGGTCCGATACGGTAGCCTGACGATTTGATAACATCATCAATACGACCTACATACCAAAGGTATCCGTCCTCGTCCATTGTTGCCTGGTCGCCTGTATGATAGTATCCGTCGTACCATACATCATTTGTCTTTTCTTCATCTAAATAATATCCGATAAAGAGTCCGCAAGGAACTTTGTCTTTTACTCGGATACAGATTTCACCTGTGTCACCCGTTTTACATTCATTGCCGTCAGGGTCTAAAACAACAACATCATATAAAGGACTCGGTCTGCCCATTGAACCGATTTTAGGTGTTGAGCCTACAAAGTTTGCGATAGAAAGGGTTGTTTCGGTCTGACCGAAGCCTTCCATAATAGTAAGTCCTGTTGCTTTTTTGAACTGATTAAATACCTCAGGATTTAATGCTTCGCCCGCCGTTGTCGCATACTCGATAGAAGAAAGGTCGTACTTTGACAAGTCTTCTTTGATAAAGAAACGATACATTGTCGGCGGTGCACAGAAGGTTGTGATATGATATTTAGCAAACATCGGCAAGATGTCTTCTGAATGGAATCTGTCAAAGTCATAGGTGAATTGTGCCGCTTCGCAGAGCCATTGTCCGTAGAGCTTGCCCCAGAGAGCCTTACCCCAACCTGTATCTGAAATTGTAAAGTGAAGTCCGTCAGGATTTACATTATGCCAGTGTTTTGCAGTAGGATAATGACCGAGAGCATATTTATATGAATGAGTTGCAATTCTCGGATATCCTGTTGTTCCCGATGTAAAGAGCATAAGCATCGGGTCGTTACCGCAAGGAGTATTTTCTGTGCGGAAATAATGTGTGCTGAAGCGTTCCATTTCAACATTAAAATCGTTCCAGCCGTCTTTTTTGCCACCAACCAAAACTTTAATCATATCAGGAAATTCTTTAGCTGCCTTTTCGGCTTCTAATGATACATCACCATCAGCAGTACATACGATAGCTTTAACTTTAGCAGCTTTGTATCTGTATTCAAAATCGTGCTCAACGAGCTGATTTGTTGCAGGAATTGCGATAGCACCGATTTTATGAAGCGCAAGCATACAGAACCAGAACTGATAATGTCTTTTAAGAACAAGCATTACTGTATCGCCCTTTTTGATACCGAGCGATTCAAAGTAGTTTGCAGTTTTAGCAGAATACTTTTTCATGTCGCTGAATGTAAAGCGTCTGTCTGTCTTATCGTTTGCAACCCACATCATAGCGAGCTTATCGGGATTCTTTTCTGCGATAGCATCTACGCAGTCAAATGCAAAGTTGAACTTATCCTCATTTTTAAAGGTGATTCCGTTAAATACGCCGTTTTCGTCATAAGATGATTCGATGAATTTATCTGCAACTGTTTCTGATTTTGCCTTTTGAGCAGCTACCTTTTCTGCAATCATCGGAGCTTCTGGATATTCTTCGCTAACCGTTCCATCCTGCGGATTTAATACAACTGCATGGAATTCACAACCGCCCTCTGATACCGCAATCATGCCGTGCGGGATAATACTGTTATAGAAAATAGAGTCGCCCTCGTTAAGAACTTCTACATGATTTCCGACCTGAACTTTGAGTGAACCTTTAACAATAACGTCAAATTCCTGACCGTTATGTGAGTTTAACTGCATCGGGCTATTTTGTTCTTCTTCAAGATAGGGGAATTTAACAAGAAACGGTTCTGCCAATTTTCCTCTGAATTTAGGAGCAAGATTGTCATATTCTACTCCGTGCTTCTTTACGATTTTAAGACCTTCGCCTTTTCTTGTTATAGCAAAGGAGGTTAAGGTTGAGCTTGTTCCTTCTAAAATATCAACAACTTCAACTCCGCAAGCCTTTGCACATTTGTAGATAAATGTAAAACTAAAGTCTGTTTCGCCTTCTTCTAATACTTTATAGTCATCTACCGATACGCCACAAAGCTTTGCAAGCTCTTCTTGCGTATAACCCTTTGCTTCGCGCAGGTCTTTGATTCTGCCTGCGACTTCTTTCAAACTGTAATCCATTGTTCTTGTCTCCTTTCAATTCTGACAAATCTGATAATTGGTTACTAATTTGAATAAAACAAAAAAACTCGCCTCAAAGATATCTTTGAGACGAGTTATAATAACCCGCGGTACCACTCAAATTACGGAAAATAATCCGTCACTTACCGAGCTCTAACAAGCCCTTTGCCTTTACGCAGCATTACGGAAGGAGTCTACTAAGATTAACTTTTCGGTCCTCCGACTCAGAGGTGATAAGCCATTGGAAAGCTCCGCCATTGCCTCGCACCATCCGGCAACTCTCTCAAGGTTTCGCAATCCGACCGTCCTCGTCACAGTCGTTTTTTTCGATATTCAAATTTAAGTTGTATTATACTCCGCAATTTTTAATTTGTCAAGTATTTTTTTAAAAAAGTTAAAAATATTTTTTATAATCCTGCTTTGCCATCAAAATTATTCTATATCAAACAATTTTGCAGCATTGTTATAAAGTATATCCTCACGCTGTTTCTTTGTAAGTTTTATCTGCATAAACCTTTCGATTTCTGCCTCAGGCTCCCACATAGGATAGTCAGTTCCAAACAATACATGCTTGGTTCCGTATGCCATAATAAGCTCTCTTGCTTTTTCAGGTGTGATAGCATAAAGAGAAGATGAGCAATCGACATAAAAATTTTTGTACTTGCTTAGTTTTTCGGTCGCTTCTTCCCAGATAGACCAACCGCCAAAATGTGCGCCTATAACTGTTAAACCATCATAAATATCAAGTATCGGCAGCATTCTGTTCGGATTTGAGTAGTCATAACGGTGATCGCCCGTATGAATAAGAACAGGAAGCCTGCCCTCGCAAAGCTCGTATATTTTAAGCATACGGTAATCATCTATTTTAAACTGCTGTATGTCAGGATGAAGCTTTACACCTTTTAATCCAAGACCTATCAGTTCGTCAACATCTGCTTTTATGTCCTCGCTGTCAGGATGAAGCGTTCCCAACCCTGTAAATTTGCCGTTACTTTCAGCAACAGACTCTGCAATAAAGTGGTTTATGCTTGAAACCTGCTTTGGTGTTGTAGCAACTGACTGAACTATAAAATGGTCTATTTCTGCTTTTTTGCCATACTCTAAAAGTGTGGATATTTTACCATCCAAGCACATTGGAATGCTATAAAAGTTACCTGTGCTTTCTGATGCTTTTTCTGCAATTTTGTCAGGATATATATGACAGTGAGCATCTATTATTTTGTATCTTTCCACTGGATTCATCGCCTTTCAGAAGTTTCAACTATTTTTTCAAACCTAACTTTTCGGCTGATTCATCACGCATTTTGTACTTTAATATTTTACCTGCTGCGTTCATCGGGAATTCATCTACGAACAAAAAGTATCTGGGTACTTTATGTCTTGCGATAGATGCATTACCAAATTCTTTCATTTCGTTTTCGTCAGCAGTTTCGCCCTTGTGAAGAATAATCCACGCACAACATTCTTCACCATATCTTTCATCAGGAACGCCAACCACCTGAACGTCACGAACCTTAGGATTTGTCAGATAAAATTCTTCTATTTCTCTCGGATACAAGTTTTCACCGCCACGGATAATCATATCCTTAAGACGACCTGTAACCTTATAGTATCCGTCAGGAGTTCTCATACAAATATCGCCTGAATGGAGCCATCCGTCACTATCTATTGCCTGAGCGGTTGCTTCCGGCATTTTGTAGTAGCCTTTCATTATGTTAAAGCCACGGGCAACAAATTCGCCGCTTTCTCCATCAGGAAGCTCATCTCCTGTTTCCGGGTCAATAATTTTACACTCAACTCCCGGGAAGGCACTTCCAACAGTTTCGACTCTGTGGTCAAGGTCTTCGTTAACCTCGCCCATGGTACAACCGGGTGATGCCTCTGTCTGACCGTAAACAGAAATAATTTCACGCATATTCATTTCAACAGATGCACGGCGCATTAAATCTGCCGGACAGTTTGCGCCTGCCATAATACCCGTTCTCATATACGAGAAGTCTGTTTTTGCAAAATCAGGATGATTAAACATAGCAATAAACATTGTCGGAACGCCATTAAAGCAGGTGATTTTCTCGTCATTTACACAAGCAAGTGATGATTTCGGCGAAAAATACGGTATAGGACAAAGTGTTCCGCCGTGCGTCATCATAGAAGTCATTGAAAGCACCATTCCAAAGCAATGAAACATAGGAACCTGAATCATCATACGGTCTGCTGTTGACAAATCCATTCTGTCGCCGATTGTTTTACCGTTGTTAACGATATTTCTGTGTGTAAGCATAACGCCTTTCGGGAAGCCTGTTGTTCCTGACGTGTACTGCATATTAGCTACATCGTCAGGCTTTACCAAGGACGCACGTCTTCTGACCTCTTCACGAGGAACAAGAGAAGAACGTGAAAGCATCTGTTCCCATGTAAGACATCCGGACATAGAAAATCCTGCTGTTACAACGTTTCTTAAAAACGGAAGATTTTTAGAATACAAGGGCTTACCCGGTTCTAAGTTTTTAAGCTCAGGGCAAAGCTCCTCGATTATTTCTTTGTAGTTAATATCCTTGCAGTACTCAATCATAACAAGAGTATGTGTATCGGACTGTTTTAACAAATACTCAATTTCGTGGATTTTGTATGCGGTATTGACAGTAACTAAAACTGCACCGATTTTTGTGGTTGCCCAGAATGTAATAAACCATTCAGGCACATTTGTTGCCCATACAGCAACATGGTCGCCTGCTTTTACGCCCAACGATATAAGCGCTGCCGCACATTCGTCAACATCACGTCTGAATTGCTCGTAGGTTCTTGTATAATCAAGTGTAGGATACTTAAAGGCATACTGGTCAGGATATTTTTCTGCCATTGTATCTAAAACATCAGAGAAGGTTGCATCAATAACATCGTACTTTTTCCATACAAATGTACCTGTCTTATCTCTGTTGTAATATGCTTTGTCAAAAGACTTTTTATCACGGTTAAGCTGTGAAATGTAGTTTGCAAAATGAGTAAGAACGATGTCTGCATCATTGATTTCTTCATTCCACGCAGCGCATATATAACCTTCATAGTTAAGCGACGAAAGCGCACCAATAAGCTTTGCTACATCGAGCTTGCCCTCGCCGATTAACACAGTTTTTCCGTCTTTCATATCTCCAAGACGAACATACTTTATGTATGCGCCCAGAGTTTTGATTGTAGTTTCAGATGTTTCGCCCGCATCAAAATATGTGCCTCTTACATTCCACGATGCACCGATTGCTGCAGAAGAGAAGTGATTAATTATATCAATTACATTTTCTGTGTTTGCAAGATAACCTACTGTTTCAAATAAAATATTTACATCTGAATTTTCTGCTTTTTTTACAGCAGCAGAAAGCTTTTCGTCTAACACATCAAACGAAATCTTTTCTTCTATGCTGACAATCACATTGGATATTCCTGATGTTGCTGCCATATCAACATATTTGGTAACCAAATCAGCAGTTGTATTTTCATTTTCTATACTGTCAGGCATACGAAGTGCCGAAACAGCAAGATTTCTGTTTACAAGCTTTCTTTTGGCATCTGCTATGCGGTCACGTCTTAATATGCTGTCGTGATGAGAGCTTCTTTCTTTAATTGCATCATATATTTCAAAGCCACTAAATCCATAATCAAAGGCATAACGACAAGTATCAAGAAAGGTCGCACGACTTACATTCTTGGTTGAAAATACTATTTTCATATTACGCCTCCTCAAAAACAATCTTGTTAAGTGCATTTATATATGCTCTGATACTTGCAGCAACAATGTCAGTTGATGTTCCGTTACCTGAATAGAGCTTTCCGTTGTTGCGAAGTCTTACAAGCGCAGAGCCTAATGCTTCTTTACCTTCGGTTACAGACTGAACCTGAAAATCGTCAAGCTCATAATGATGACCTA
>JAFQAG010000033.1 GCA_017416985.1 Clostridia bacterium | reverse complement strand
TGAATGTGTCGCATAAATAGCCATACGAGCCATATGAACAAGGTTATTTTCTAAAATTAAATACTGATTTTGCTCATCGCCGCATATACCCATAGCTGCTAAATCTCGCTTTAATTTTAAGTTAATCATTACAACATAAGGATAAACTTCCGGCAATACATAGTTGAATAGCTTTATATCCCATTTTTCTAATGCTTCTGCCATAATGGTATGATTTGTGTATGCAAAGGTATTTTTGCATATTTCAAATGCCTCATCAAAGCTCAAATTTTCTTGTTCGGTTAAAAGCCTTAAAAGCTCGGGTATTGCAACTGTCGGATGCGTGTCGTTAAGCTGAATTGCATACTGTTCTTTAAAATGTGAAAAATCGTTTGAAAACTTATTTTTATACTCTTTTAAAATACTAACAAGTGATGCACTTGCGAAAAAATACTGTTGCTTTAACCTTAAGCATTTTCCTTCATAACCCTCATCGTTAGGATACAAAACCGCACTTATTGCTTCTGCTCTGTTCTTCTCATTTACGGCATCTTGGTATCTCTGCTCGTTAAACGCATTAAAATCAAAGGCATTTATCGGCTCTGACTGCCAAAGACGAAGAGTGTTTATTGTGGCTTTATCGTTATCAGGAAAATAGCCTATAACCGGCATATCGTAAGGAACGGCATAAACACTTTGGTCACCGAATTTTATAAGCACTTTTTCATCTTCACGCCTTATGCTCCACGGATCAGAACAGCTAAGCCAGTCATCTGCAGTTTCATTTTGCCAGCCGTCAACAAAGTTTTGTTTAAACAAACCATAACGATATCTTATACCATAACCATTAAGATTATATCCCACAGTAGCGCCTGAATCTAAAAAGCAGGCAGCAAGTCTGCCAAGACCGCCGTTGCCTAGTGCTGCATCTTCTATATCTTCAAAGATTTTTATACTTTTGCCTATTGAATTTAAATATTTTTCACAGTCGTCTAAAAGACCTGTATTTAAAAGATTAGACGTTATCATTCTTCCTATTAAAAACTCAGCCGAAAAATAACATACTGTTTTTTTGTTTTTTGGTTTTTTCCATTCAGACTGAATTGTAGCAAATGCAGTTTTTGATATTGCCTTGTACAGCTGATGCGTTGTTGCATTTTGCCTCGATACTCCAAATTCGTTTAAAAGGCAGTTATCTGTGTTTTTTTCAAATTCATTCATCATTCTTCCTCCACTCTGCCATAAATTTTAGCCAGTTTATAAATTTTTTCCGCCAATTCATTGCAAATATCTTCAGGCTTTAGTCGCCATTGCCAGTTGCCGCCTACCGTTGACGGAAAATTCATTCTCGCACTGTTATCTAATTCTAAAAAATCCTGCATCTGAAATATACAGAGTGCAGCAACACTTGCATATCCTGCACGTATAGTTGCCCACGCAAGTTTTTTGTTTGTTTTAACATTAAGATATTCCCTTGCGAAATCTGCCTCTTTAGCTGACGGTCTTTTAAAATATCCAGCTAAGGTTTCGTTGTCGTGAGTTCCACCGTATACCACACATTCTTTTTCAAAGTTGTGCGGAAGATTTTGGTTATTTGAATCTGTACTAAATGCATATTCTAAAATTTTCATTCCCGGATAGCCTGCTTTTAATCTTAACCTGGTTACCGCAGGGGTAACAGCACCCAAATCTTCTGCTATAATCTTGGTGCTGCCTATTACTTCGCTTACAGCATTTAAAAGTCTAATGCCCGGTCCTTTTTTCCATATTCCGTTTTTGGCATTTTTACTGCCAGCTGATACGCTGTAATACCTTTCAACACCGATAAAGTGGTCTATTCTTATTACATCAAACATACGGGCTGAAAACTCCATTCTTAACTTCCACCACGTAAAGCCGTTTTTTTCCATCTCATTCCAGTTATAAAGCGGATTTCCCCACTTTTGACCATCATCTGAAAACTCATCAGGCGGAACACCTGCAACATTTATCATTTTTCCCTCTTTATCTAACTCAAACTCTTCTTTTCCTGCCCATACATCAGTGCTGTCCGGCGAAACATAAATCGGAATATCTCCTATAATTTTTATACCGGAGCGGTTAGCATAATCTTTAAGCTTTTTCCATTGTCCGAAAAACTTAAACTGACAAAACTTTATAAAATCTATTTCATCCTCTAGATTTTTTAAAAGCTCCTCGCAAGCATCCGCTTTTTTCATGCGAATATCATACGGCCAATCCTGCCAGCTTTTATCGCCAAAATGCTTTTTTATAGCCATAAACTCTGAAAAATTATCTAACCAGCATTCGTTATTTATGCAGAATTTTTTATACTCATCAGTTTCTTTGTGGTCACTGTTTTTATATGCCATACGCAAGATATTAAATCTGTAATCATATAGCTTTTTATAATCGACTTTTTCTTTATCCTCTTCCCAGTCAAATGCCTCAATATCCTCTCTTCTCAAAAGACCATCTTGCGCAAGACTTACAAGGTCAATAAAATATGGATTCCCTGCAAATGCTGAAAAGCTTTGATAAGGGCTGTCGCCATAGCTTGTGGGACCTATGGGCAGCACCTGCCAATAGCTTTGACCTGCCTTTTTTAAAAAATCAACAAATTTATATGCGCTCTCGCCTAATGTTCCTATTCCATACGGCGAAGGAAGACTGCTGATTGCAAGAAGAATTCCTGCTCCTCGTTTAAACGGTTTTTGTCTTTTCATATTTTCACCACCCGCTTAAGCAGTTACGTTAATATCCTAACCCATTTTTTGGCGGATTTTTTCTCCACTGCTTTGTTAAAATACTCGCAAATATGTCATTATGATTTTATTGCACCTGCTGATACACCCTTTACAAAATACTTTTGTAAAAATAAAAATACTATAACCATTGGTATAACTGAAATTAATACTGCAGGGAAGATTAGCTCCCAAGGGTTTCCGAACTGTCCCGATGTCATTTTTGCATAGAAAAGCTCTAAAACCAGAGTTTTATTTTCAGATGTTCCCAACGTTAAATATGGCAGCAGATAGTCATTCCATATCCACATTCCGTTTAAAATGAGAACAGTTACTGTAATGCCCTTAACAAGCGGAAAAACGATAAAGAAAAACATACGAAAAATATTTGCTCCGTCAATTAATGCCGCCTCTTCTATACCGTAAGGCACGGATTTAAAAAATCCGCTATATAAAAATATACTCAGCGATAAGCCAAATCCTGCATACATTATGATTAAACCTAAAATATTTTTAAGTCCGACCAAATCCATCATATTCATTAAAGGATACATAACCGCCTGAAACGGAATAAGCATAGCAGATACAAACAACAAATAAATTGTGGTTGACTGCTTTGATTTATATCTCGTAATAATCCATCCACCCACAGATGAAAACAAAACTATAAGCGCAAGCGAGCACACACTGATTAACGTCGTATATCCCAGCGCACGAGGAAAGCTGATGGCATTAAATGCTCTTTTTATATATTCTGCTGTCCACACATCAGGCAGCGCCAGCGGATTTCTTATTATTTCTGACTGACTTTTAAATGAGTTTAAAAGCAGAAACAGCATAGGCATAAGGGTATAAATAGCAATGGCCGTTAAGATTGCATAAATTATCAAATTTGCGATTTTTCTTTTTATAAAAAAACTTTTATCCACTAATATTCAACCTCTTTTCTGCGTGTTGCAGATACCTGAAACAGAGAAATAACTGCAACTATAACAAAAAATATTACCGCCTGAGCCTGAGCAGTTCCGTAATCAGGAGGGGTGTTATCCTGCACCGTTCGCAAAATTTGAAGAGCTATAAGCCTTGTATTAAAATTACCATTTGTTAAGGCAACATTTGCATCAAGCAGTTTAAACGAATTGGCAAGCGTTAAAAACAGCACAATTGTTATTGACGGCATTAAAAGCGGCAGCGTAACTTTAAAAAATCGGCGCACCGCTCCTGCTCCGTCAATTTGTGCCGCCTCGTATAAATCACCTGGGATTGCATTTAGTCCGCTGATATATATGAGCATCATATATCCTGCATTCTGCCATACAGACATAATTACAAGAGCAAACAAAGCTTTAGTGGTATTTTGAGTCATATAGCGCAAAAACTCTGCGTGGAATAATCCGTCGGGACTGAATAAAATATCTGTGTATACCACCTGAAAGATAAATTGCCATACAAAACCCATAGCAAGCGCACCGAGCATATTCGGCAGAAAAAATATTGTTCGGTATATTCCAACGCCTCTTTTTATGTTGTTAAGCATAAGCGAAAACGCAAGCGCCACAAGATTTATAGCTACTACCGCAACAAGTGTATATAAACTGGTGTACAAGAGCGAATGTATAAATCGCTCATCAGAAAATGCCTTTATATAATTGTCTAATCCTATAAACGAATTAAAAAACGAGCCACCTGCAAAATAAGTTCCT
>JAFQAG010000032.1 GCA_017416985.1 Clostridia bacterium | reverse complement strand
GGTTGCCAATGCTAAAAGTGGCAAATTGTTCTTTACATCCTTAAAAAATTTCATCACTTTTCTCTCCTTTATTCAATGGTATGACTATGACAGCCGTCAAGCCTCCCCATTCATTTGACTTATAATATAATCCAGCCTGCTCACCATATTTAATCTGCAGGCGCTTATGTATGTTCATAATTCCAATCTTTTCAGTTTCAAACACCGTTTTGTCACCCGAGATATATCGGTTTAACATTTCAGCATCATAGCCTTTGCCGTTATCCTCGATATATATTTTAATAAATTCATCCTCTCGGCGAACCGAAATTACAATACCAAGCGCTTTATTTTCACGGCTTAAACCGTGTATAATCGCATTTTCGACTAACGGCTGAATCATAAACTTCTGAATTTTTTCAGTTTCTAAGCCTTCTTCGATATATATTTCTAACCCTAAGATTCTTTTATGGCACTTTTCCTGAAGCTTTACATAATTTTCGATAAACAAAAGCTCGTTTTGAATTTCTATCATCATTTCAGAGCTTTTTGCGCTGTATCTAAAGCTGTCAGCTAAAGCCTCTGCCATATCGGCAATATCCTCGTCGCCCTTTCTTAGCGCCATCCAAGCCATAGCATCCAGGGCATTGTATAGATAATGCGGATTTATCTGCGACTGAAGCATTTTAAATTCTGCCTCTTTCTTCTGTTCTCCTAAGTGTTGTGATACCTTTAAAAGATGTTTTATTCTTAAGAGCATATCGTTAAATGCATTATAAAGACTGTCTAACTCGTAAATGCGTGAAGTTTTTTTCTCATACTCCAGGTCAGACGATTCATCGGTCGTTTCCAGAAAATCGCTTAACTGCCTAATAGGCTTTGCGACTATACCCGAAAGTACGACTGCTATTATCAATGCCAGAATTAAGATAAGTGCAACTGTCCAGAATATTCGGTGGCTTATCTCTTCTATGGTGATACAAGCCTCATCTCTTGGGATTGCCGCAACCAGCGTCATATCAAAATCAAGTTCATGCTTGCAAGCAAAGTATTCTTCGCCATCAATCTGCACAGAAGTCATTGCTGTTGCCGGCAGGGTATTATTTCTATAATGCGTAGATGCAAATCCGATAAGCTCATTACTTATTGCCTCGTTACCGGTGCATATAACCTCACCTTTGTTGTTTACAATCACAGTTTCTAAAAAACTTTTATTGTCAATGTGTCTGTGATTTCTTAAAATACCTTCAAAATTGATTGCCACTAAGCTTACGCCCAGCACCTCACCGCTATATCCCAGACGATTGTATATAATTTGTGCTAAAAACACACAGTTCGGCGCGTCGCTATGTTCAAAAAAGTACATTTGGCTTTCGTTTTTTAAAAGCTCGTTGTACCACTCGAATTTTTCTAAGCCTTCGTTTGTTACAACACCGGTGTACCGCTCAAATGTTTCTGCAATATACGGCTGAAGATTTTTTGCCATTGGCTGCGATGAATCTATAAATAAAATACACGAATTGTTAAAATCAATACTGCTGGCCTCTGGTTTTATGTCGCCGGCATATTCAACCAGCTTGTTTATGCAGTTTACACTTTCTATGATTCCCTCAGGTTCTGACTTAATCAATTCAATGAATTCTCTGTCAAAACTTAATGCATCATTTGCGTTTTGCACCTTCATTATTGAGTTTGTTATTTCTTCTTCGCAACCTTCAACAACATTTTCAATGTCGTCCATAACCATCGAAAGCAGTCGGTCGTTAAACCGGTCGTTTATGCTGTATATAAGCAAAAAGCTGACAAACAAAACAAATGATACCAAAACGGCAAGCACCGATAGCCTTATGCTTACTTTCACCGGTCAACCCTCCTCTTTATTGAGTTGCATTCTGAACTCTTTAGGAGTTACACCGATTTTCTTTTTGAAAATCCTGATAAAATAGCTTGTATCTGTATAGCCTAAAATTTCGGCTATCCGTCTAATTGAGTGTGAACTGTTTGCTATAATATCTTTTGCACGGTTGATTTTTGCCTGAATTATGCAATCTGATAACGAATCTTCACCGGCATTTTTAAAAAGCCTTGAAAGATAGTCAACCGAAAGATTAAAATGACTTGCCACGCTATAAGAACTGAGGTCAGTTCCAATCACATTGTCGTTAATATATTCTTTCGCCAAAGAAACAATATTAACGCCTGTTTTTTTAGTATCTGCATCGTCTGTATTAAGACCCAGACTGAACTTTTCTTTTAAAAAGTTTTTCATTGTTTTTACATCAGATATCTCGCAAAACATTTTCATCTGTTTTTCGAGCAGGCTGCGATCAGCAAGCGAGTTTTTGTAATAATCCCAGAACAGACCCATTAAAGCCGAATAGTATTCTTTAATTTTTTTAACGCCGATTGTACCAAAACGGGATTCTGTATCTAAAAGCATTTCTATCGCCTGCATATCCTGATATCTTAATGCGTTTTTAGCCTCGTCAGCAAGTTCGGTGCCTCTTAAATACAGTCGCCACTTTATGTCTTCTTCCTTTTCTTCGGCAACCGATTTTATAACATCTGACAAAAGCTTTAATTTGGCACGGCTTATAGGTTTTAAAATATATTCTCTTATATCGTATCTTAAAGCCTCGCGTGCGTAGTCAAAATCTGCATGAGCACTAAGCAAAACTATTTCGGCAGCATAAGAGTTTTCGCGAATGTATTTTGCAACCGTAAGCCCGTCCATATAAGGCATGCATATGTCTAAAACTACCAAATCAATTTTATCATTCTGCTTTAAAAGCTCTATAACCTGTTCTCCGTCTTCTAAGGCAGCAACAATATTGGCATCTAACGCCTTCCAGTCAATCATCTCTGAAAGACCAGCTCTTACATTATAATCATCATCTGCTATAACAACATTGATCATTAACTGTCGCCCCTTTCTGTAAAATAAATATTATTTTCGCTAAAAGACGGATTTAACTGAAATTTTTGTAAAAATTATCTGTGATTTACAAATAAACATAATTTCTTTAGTTTAATTTTAACAAAAAATTCGTAAATAATAAATCGGATTTTTCCGTTTTAGCATCGGATTTTTCCGACTTAAATATTTTTGACCACAATATATCGTTATATCCGCCTTTTTGAGCACTATTTGAATTTTATTTTTTAAAAATTTTTTCCTATATTATTAACACAAATAAAAAACCGCCTCACAAGCGAAGCGGTACTAAAAATCTATGCAATTTACAAATCAATTCGTGTAATAATTTAACATATTGTAAATCAAACAGTTTTTCAACCGATGCTTTAACAAAATTTATAATTAAGTTTTATAACATTTTTTGAAAAAACTGGGAGTTTGATTGAATTTTTCTTTAAATCGTCTTGCAAAATAAAACTGGTCACAAAATCCTAACCGACTGCTTATCTCGGCAATGGATAAATTTCCATCCGAAAGATAATGCTTTGCCTTTTTAAAAACCATATCGTCAATATATTTTCCGATGGGAATATCCATTTCTTCTTTAAAGACATTACGGAGCTTGCTTTCAGATACAAAAAGCGAATCCGAAATTTCTGAAACTGCAAGTCCTGCATTTAAATTATTCTGAATATAGTCAATAGCACTCATAACAAGTGGCGAATATTGTTTTATGGGTTTTTCTTCAAAATTGTATTCTTTAGCAAATTTCATAAAAATTTCTACAAGCATGGTTTTAAGCTTTAAAATATCGTGATAACTTTCAGGCTTATGATATTTATAAAACTCATCATACTCTTTATCAGAGACAGGAAGGACACAAATTCTATTGACATTTGAAAACAAATCATACCCTTCAGGAGTTGTAATAGAAACATGAAAAAATAACTTTTCAAGTTCTGTGCATCCATAAGAAAACTCGCATTCTGCCGGAACAAAATACACATATCCGCTGTTCATATTTATAGTTTTGTCTTTGCATTTTAAAAAACCGTTACCTCTTTTTACAAAATAAAGTCGTGAAAATGGACTAGAAAAGGTATCGTATCTCCATTTCTCGTCTAAAACAATATGCTTTGAGGCACTAATTTCTACATTTATTGAATCTAAAAAACTAATGTCATTATTTATTATCATAATAGAATCTCCATATTTAAAAACAAAAAGTTCATTGTATAATTTTGCGTTTATTTATATTATAAAACACATAAAATACACGTGTTTATTTTACTCTATAAAAACAAATTTGTCAAACTTATAGGAGGCTTTTTATGTCAAGCTATGTAACAAAAAAAACACCCGGAGATACCTCTTGGTTCATCCACGACCGCTTTGGAATGTTTATACATTTCGGCATTTTTGCAATGCCTGCCCGACACGAATGGATTAAGTGTTATGAGCTTATCTCCGAAGAAAAATACGATAAGTATTTTAAATATTTTAACCCTGATTTATATGACGCTCGCCATTGGGCACAAATGGCAAAAAAAGCAGGTATAAAATATGCCGTTTTAACAACAAAACACCATGATGGTTTTTGTCTCTTTGAGTCAAAATATACTGACTACACAGTTATGAATACTCCATATGGTAAGGACATTGTTAAAGAATATGTAGATGCATTTAAAGAAGCAGGTCTTAAAGTAGGGCTTTATTATTCGCTTTTAGACTGGCATCATCCTGATTTTGTTATAGACCTTTTTCATCCCAGACGTTATGAAGAAAACGCCTGCGAAGAAAATAAAAAACGCAACATGAAAAAATATGCTGAATATATGCGGAACCAGGTCACTGAACTTTTAACAAATTACGGGAAAATTGATATTTTGTGGTTTGATTTCAGCTATCCTGATGACCCCAAGCCAAGTACCAACCTGCTTAATCAGCATTTTTGGCCCAGAAGCTGGATGAAAGGTAAGGGAAAAGATGACTGGGAAAGTGAAAAGTTGATTGAAACAATAAGAGCAATACAACCTGATATAATTATTAACAACCGTACAGGCATCGACCAGGATATATGGACACCTGAACAAACGACCCCGACAGAGTGGATTAAACACCCAAAAACCAACGAACTTGTAGTATGGGAATCATGCGAAACTATGGTCGGCGGCAGTTGGGGATATAACCGTGACGACACCTTTTGGCGTCCCTCGTCTATGCTTATTCAGATGCTTATTAATAATGTAAGCTGTGGTGGAAATATGCTTTTAAACGTAGGACCAACAGCACGAGGCTGCTTTGACGAGCGTGCTGAACAGATTTTGGCAGATTTTGAAAAGTGGATGAAGCATCACGGACGTTCTATATATAACTGCACAATGGCAGAACCCGAGTTTAAAGCTCCTCGCGGATGCCGCTACACCCAGAGCACAGATGGAAAAAGACTCTATCTGCACATAATAGAATATCCTAACGGTAATCTTGAATTAGAAAACCTTTCAGACAAAATAGACTACGCACAATTTTTGCATGATTCGAGTGAAATCTTCTTTTCTAACCAAAAAACAATACAAAACGGCGATACGATAACCGAAGATAAAGGAAAGTGTATTTTAAAGGTACCTAAACTGCGTCCTGATGTAGCCGTTCCTGTTATTGAAATGTTTTTAAAATAATGTTCAGTCGGAAAAGTCCGATTTACAATTTATGTTTTTTTTGGTAAAATCAAAAGAAATAATATTTTTTCAATCAAGGAGTGCATTACGTAATGAAACTTGCAACGACAACCTCTGATTTTTCTGGAGCTTATAAATTCTCAACTGTCGAATCTATGAACTATATTCATCAGGCAGGATTTCGTTATCTTGACTACGGCTTTAGCTATGGCAATCCCGAGGCTGTGTTTACTGATGACTGGAAAAATCATATAGAAAATGTTAAAAACACAGCCAAAGAGCTTTCTATGAAGTTTGTTCAGGCGCACGCACCGATGGCAAGCACACCCTCTATGCCGATAGATGAAAATAATGACCAATTTATCGCTGACAACATAAGATGCATCGAATGTTGTGCAGAGCTTGGAATTAAAAATATAGTAGTTCACTCAGGATACAGACTGCACATCACAAAAGAGGAGTTTTTTGAGCAAAACAAAAGGTTTTATCAAAAGCTTTTACCTGCCGCAGAAAAATTTGGCGTTAACGTTTTAACCGAAAACTTTACTCAGATGCATCACGAGGCAAATACATACTGGACCGATTCTGCAAAGGACTTAAAAGAGCTTATCGACTACGTTGACCACCCGATGCTGCACGCTTGCTGGGATATAGGTCACGCAAACTCTACCGATGTTCCTCAGGACGAAAGCCTTAGAACTCTTGGTGAGCACGTAAAAGCAATACACGTTCAGGATAACTTAGGCATAACGCATCCGCTATACGGAAACACCGACCCTCATATGGCTCCGTTTTTTGGCTCGGTGAACTTTGATTCTGTAATGCACGGACTTTTAGAAATAAACTATAATGGCGCTTTTACTTTAGAAACAGGTATTTTTTACTCACCTGTTCGCTATAAAAAGCCATATGACAAGGATGACAGACTGCAAAAGCCGTTGCCATTTGATATTAAACTCGATGCTGAAAAGCTGCTTTATAAATTAAGCAAGCACATATTAGAAACATACGATTGCTTTGAAGGATAAATAAGGTTGCCGCTTTTGCGGCAACCTTATTTATTTTACGACTATATTTTCTTTTCCGATTATTTCAGCTATTTTTTCTGTTAATTCGTCGCTTGTCGACACCCATAAATTTCTTGGAGCAACTGCAGTTTTGCGTGTTTCTTCAATATGGATATACACAGGTGAATTACCCCTGTGTTGTGCTAAAATCGGCTTAATGCGCTCTAACAGATAATCTTTGCCGAGAGCAAATTTAATATACACCTTTTTATCGTTTTCTTTGACCTCATTTATCGGGGTTACGGTATTTAACAAAATTTTAGGCTCTTCATCTTCTCTGAAGCTCAGCTTTCCGTCCAGCTTTACAACCGCATCTTCAACGAGATATGGCTTTACCTGCGCATAAACCTTAGGGAATACTAAGGCTTCGATTTTACCTGTTAAGTCCTCGATTGTAACAAAAGCCATCATCTGATTGCTTCTTGTCAGCTTGCTTTTTACTTCTGAAACAATACCGCACAACGACACTTCTGCGCCGTCATAAATATTGCCAGCTCCTTGCGTTTCTTCATCTGTGCCGTGCTGCAGGATTTCGAGTGCAGTCACGTTCGACCACTTACGTACCTCTTCGGCGTATTCATTAAGCGGATGCCCCGAAATATAAAAGCCAATACACTCTTTTTCCATCGCCAGTAATCTTTTCAGAGGAAATTCATCTATATTCGGATAACTAACCTGAACCTGTTCGCTCTCTGTGTCTGCAAACAGTGACATCTGACCATCTAAATTGCGTTTGCGTTCATCCGCCTGAGCATCTACCATAGATTCAAAAACCGCTAAAAGCTGTGAACGTTTTACGCCGAGTGTATCAAAGGCACCTGCACGAATAAGATTTTCGTGCACTCGTTTAGATACCGAAAGCGATGCGGTACGTTTTACAAAATCCTGATAGCTTAAAAATTTGCCACCTTTTACTCGTTCTGCAACTATCGCATCTATAACAGCAACACCTATGTTTTTTATAACGGCAAGACCAAAGCGCACATCGTTGCCTGAAACGGTAAATCCGCTGCAGCTTTCGTTAATGTCCGGCGGCAGTATTTTTATGCCCATTCGGTTACATTCTATGGTATAACGCGCCACCTTTTCAGGCGAGTCGAGCACGCTCGACAAAAGTGCTGCCATATATTGCGCCGGATAAAAGCATTTTAAATATGCGGTCTGATACGTAACCATTGCATATGCCGCAGCATGCGACTTGTTAAACGCATAGCTTGCAAAATCCATCATTTCGTCAAAGATATCATTGGCTACTTTTTCTGACACACCACGTCTTATTGCACCCTCGATTAAAACATTTCCATCATCATCGGTTTGTCCGTATATAAAGTTTTTGCGTTCCTGCGTCATAACGTCGTGTTTCTTTTTAGACATCGCACGACGCACCAAATCAGCACGGCCCATTGAGTATCCGCCCAAGTCACGCACGATTTGCATAACCTGCTCCTGGTATACCATACAGCCGTAGGTTACATCTAAAATACTCTCTAAAAGCGGATGCTTATATTCTACATTTTGCGGGTGATTTTTGTTTTCGATATATCTGGGAATCTGCTCCATCGGTCCGGGACGATAGAGCGAAATTCCTGCTATAATATCCTCTATGCTCTGCGGACGGAGTTCTTTCATAAATGATTTCATACCGGCACTTTCTAACTGAAATACGCCCTCAGATTCGCCTCTTGAAAGCATCTGATATACTTCAGGCTCGGCGATATTTAATTTATCAAGCTCTATTTTTTCACCAGTTGATTCTTCGATAATTTTTACAGCCTCGTGTATGATTGACAGGTTTCTTAGTCCTAAAAAGTCCATTTTTAAAAGCCCCAGCTCTTCAACCGTACCCATAGGGAACTGCGTTGTTACCACGTCATCATTTTTCTGAAGAGGGATATGGTCTGTAAGTGTATCTTTTGATATAACAACACCTGCAGCGTGAGTTCCTGCATTTCGGGTAAGTCCCTCTAATGCACGGGCATCGTCAATTAATTCTTTCACCTGTGGGTCTGTTTCATAGCGTTCTTTAAGCTCAGGATTTATCTCCATCGCCTTATCGATTGTCATTTTAAGCTCAAAGGGTATCATTTTGGCAATTGCATCTGTGTCAGCATACGAAACATCAAGCACACGACCTACATCACGAACTGCCGCTTTTGCCTTCATTGTGTTATAGGTTATTATCTGCGTAACCCTGTCTCTGCCATATTTTTCAACAACATAATCAATAACCTTTTGTCTGCTTTCGTTACAGATATCAACGTCTATATCGGGCATACTTACGCGTTCTGGATTTAAAAACCTTTCAAATAGCAGCGAAAATCTTAACGGGTCAATATCAGTTATTCGCAGGCAATATGCAACAATACTTCCTGCCGCACTTCCCCTGCCCGGACCTACGGGAATATCACGGTCTTTTGCGTATTTTATAAAATCCCAGACTATTAAAAAATAGTCAACATAACCCATTTTACGTATAACGTCCAGCTCATATTCCAGACGTTCTTTTGCCTCGTTATTATCCTCGCCGTAGCGCTCTTTTAATCCTTCTGTTGCCATTCGTTTTAAATACTCATATGAATCCTCGCCATTCGGCACAGGAAACTGCGGCAAGTGCAGTTTACCAAATTCAAATTCTACATTACATTTATCTGCAATCTTTTGCGTGTTTTCAAGACTTTCGGGAACATTTGAAAAAAGGTCTGCCATCTCTTCTTCGCTTTTAAGATAAAATTCATCACTTTCAAAGCTCATTCGGTCGGTGTCTGCCACCTTGGCATTCGTCTGAATACACATCATTAAATCCTGATATTTTGCATCTTCCTTTAACGTGTAGTGAACGTCATTTGTAGCAACAAGATTTAAGCCATATTCTTTTGCAAGCTCAATAATAACACGGTTGACTTTTTTCTGCTCAGCCATGCCGTGATCCTGAATTTCAAGGTAAAAATCTTCTTTTCCGAATACACCTATATAGTCCTCTATTTTTCTCTTCGCACGTTCTATATCATCTTCTAAAATTGCATTTGGAATATCTCCTGCCAAGCAGGCAGACAGACAAATTAATCCCTCGCTGTGACTTTTAATTTCTTCAAAATCGACACGTGGCTTATAATAAAAACCATCAATAAATCCTCTTGATACAATCTTTATAAGATTTCGGTAACCAACCATATTTTTTGCAAGCAATACTAAGTGCCCCGTACGATTTCCTCGCTCGTGGGTAAAATCTGTCATATCACGCCCTGCAGTATATACCTCGCAGCCGATTACAGGCTTTATGCCTGCCTCTTTTGCCTTTTTATAAAAATCTATAATACCATACATACCGCCATGGTCAGTTATTGCAATAGCAGACATGCCCAGCTCTTTCGCTCTGTCTATTAAAGAATCTATGCGGCAGGCGCCATCTAAAAAGCTGAACTCTGTATGTACGTGCAGATGCGCAAAACTCATAACGTGTTACCTCTTTTCTTACTTGCAATTAAAATGTATTTATATATATTTTATATTGTTGCACAAAAAAAATCAATATTTTTCTACATAAGCCTTGTTAAATATGTTTGACTTTTTATTTAGCTAAGGATATAATAATATAGTATATATTGGCTAATACTATGTAAGTATCTTATAAAAGGAGGAATTTTTATGGCAAGCGAAAAAATTATTAATCTTAAAGCCACCGATTTTAGTGCAGAGGTTTTAAATTCAGACATTCCTGTAATGGTCGATTTTTGGGCGCCGTGGTGCGGTCCGTGCCGAATGGTTTCTCCTGTAATGGAGCAGCTTGCAGCAGAATACGAGGGTAAAGCAAAAATCTGCAAGGTAAATGTGGATGACGAAGGTCAATTAGCCGCCCAGTTCGGTGTTATGAGCATTCCTGCCATTTTTGTTTTTTCTGGCGGAAAAGTTGTTGCTCAGGCAACGGGTGCTTATCCTAAATCGCATTTTGCCCAGATGTTAGACGAGGTAATTAAATAAAAAACTTTCTGCGCATCTTTAGCGCAGAATACATAAATTATTCGCTAAATGAGGTGGATTGTTTTGGCAGAAGGCTTTAAAAACAGCTTTATGGGCTTTTGCAAGCAGGATGTGCTTGACTATATTCAAAAGCTATCTGCAAATTACGCAGTACAGTTAGCTGAAAAAGATGAAGAAATTGAATCTTTGCGTGCAAAAAATAAAGAACTTAAAACTAAGCTCCGTGAGCTTGAAAAAAAGGAGTAAATTTATGATAACAAGCAAGCAACGAGCGCATTTACGCTCATTGGCTAACCCCATGCCGACAATTTTTCAAATCGGCAAGGGAGGAATAAACGAAAATTTAATAAAACAGTTAGACGATGCGCTAGAGGCACGGGAGCTGATTAAAATACATGTTTTAGAAACATCATTTTTAGAACCGAGAGCAACGCTCAGCGAGCTTGCAGAGCAGTTGGGCGCCGAGCCTGTTCAGGCAATCGGCGGACGCATTGTTATGTATCGTGAATCTAAAGAAAACAAAACAATCGAACTTTAATTTTAACAGAAACTAAGTATTAAAAGAGGTGATATCATCCATGGCAAGAATCGGTTTATTCGGCGGAACATTCGACCCCGTACATAACGGGCATATTGCCATAGCTAAAGAGGCTTTAAAAAAGCTTGCTCTGGATGAAGTTATATTAATCCCCTGCGGAGACCCTCCGCACAAAACAAAAAAAGATATTTCTGACAAGGCTCACAGAATGGCAATGACCGAACTGGCATTTTCATCTTTGGGCGGTTTTTCGGTTTCGGATTACGAAATAAAAAAACAAACTCCCTGCTATTCGGTGGATATGTTAAAGCACTTTAAAAAGCTGTATCCTGACGACGAGCTTTTCTTTATAATCGGTGCAGATTCGTTCCACGACATTCCTACTTGGTGGCATTACCGTGAACTTTTAAGTATGTGTACTATAATCGTTGTGTCACGTCCCGATATAGATAAATCAGAGCTGTTTTCACGTTTTGCAGGTGACGAAGCACCGCCTCGTGTTTTTTACTTAGGCAATGTTTCTTACGATGTGTCTTCTACTCAGATACGCGCGATGGTTTATCGCAGGCAGGATGTAAGCAAATTAGTACCCGATAAAGTAGTGCAGTATATAAAGAAAAACGAACTCTATACCAATCACTAAGGAGAACAACTGATGGAACTCTCACAAATGGAGCAAAAACTGCAGGGTATGCTTAGCGAAAAGCGATACCGTCACTCATTAGGAGTTATGGAAACCGCCGTTAAAATGGCTAAAATTTTTGGAGCATCACCCGATACGGCACGCTTAGCTGGTCTTTTGCACGACTGTGCAAAGGATATTGACAAAGCCATTATGCCCGAAATGTGCGAAAAACTGGGCGTTTATTTAGACCCCGTTAAAATTGCGCAACGTTCATTAATCCACGCAGATTTAGGGGCAAAACTTGCCGAGGATGAGTTTGGCATTAAAGATGCAGAAATTTTAGATGCAATAAGATATCATACCTTGGGAAGGCCAAATATGACTGTTTTAGAAAAAATTCTATATATAGCAGATTTTACCGAGCCTAACCGCAAAAGCTTTCCTGGGCTTGATGAACTGCGCAGGCTTTCAGAAGAAGACCTTGATTTAGCAATGCTTCGTGCGGTTGAATCTTCGATAGGATATGTAAAATCGCAAGGTAACATTCTGCACGAGCAATCAGTTAAAACTCAGGAATTTTACAGTAATCTTATAAAAAACCGACAAAGGAGTAGGTGATGATATGACAGCTACCGAAAAAATGCAACTAATTACTAAAACGCTTGACGACAAAAAAGCAGACGATATTCGTGTGCTATCCGTTGGTGATTTAACCATTTTAGCAGATTATTTCATTATCTGCTCAGCACAGTCAACAACACAGGTTAAGGCACTGGCTGACAACGTTGAAGAAAAGATGGACGAAGCAGGCGAATCACTCTTGAAAAAAGAGGGCAAGCAGGGCTTAAACTGGATATTAATGGACTACGGCGACGTAATCTGCCACATATTTTATCAGGAAACACGAGATTTTTATGCTCTCGAAAAGCTGTGGGCAGATGCCCAAGAGGTCGATATATCTGACTTAATAACAGAATAATAACAGAAACTATATATAAGGAGTTAAATAAATGGATTACGCTTTTAAACAAATAGAAAAAAAATGGCAGGACAAATGGTATTCTGAAGAAACCTTTAAAACAAAAGATGACAAAACTCTGCCTAAGTTTTATGCTTTGGTTGAGTTCCCCTATCCGTCAGCTCACGGATTGCACGTTGGTCATCCACGAAGCTACACAGCTCTCGATATTTTAGCACGTAAGCGTCGTTTAGAGGGCTATAATGTGCTCTATCCTATCGGCTGGGATGCTTTTGGTCTTCCGACAGAAAACTTTGCAATTAAAAATAAAATTCATCCCAGAATAGTTACTGCAGACAACGTTGCAAACTTCAAACGTCAGCTCCAGAGCATCGGTTTTTCGTTTGACTGGTCACGCGAAATTAACACAACTGATGAAAACTATTATAAATGGACACAGTGGATATTCTTACAACTCTTTAAAAAGGGTTTAGCTTATAAACAAGAGATGCCTATTAACTGGTGTACCTCATGTAAGGTAGGTCTTGCAAATGAAGAGGTTGTAAACGGCGTTTGCGAACGTTGCGGAAGCGAGGTTGTACAGCGCAACAAAAGCCAGTGGATGCTTAGAATTACTGAATATGCTCAGCGCTTAATTGACGATTTGGATGACCTTGACTACATAGAAAAGGTTAAAATTCAACAGAAAAACTGGATTGGTCGTTCAGAGGGTGCAGAGGTTGACTTTAAAATAGCAGGCACAGACGATGCAATTACAGTTTACACCACTCGTCCTGACACCTTATTCGGCGCAACCTATATGGTTTTAAGCCCAGAGCATCCGTTTGTTGAAAAATATAAAGATAAAATTAAAAACTACGACGAGGCGGCAGAATATCGTGCTCAGGCTGCCCGCAAATCAGAGTTTGAACGTACAGAAATGGCAAAGGATAAAACAGGCGTTATGCTTGACGGACTTTGCGCTGTAAATCCTGTAAACGGCAAAGAAATCCCTGTTTGGATTTCTGACTATGTATTAATGAGCTATGGTACAGGTGCAATTATGGCTGTTCCTGCACACGATGATCGTGACTGGGAGTTTGCTAAAAAGTTTAATATGCCGATTATCGAGGTTGTTGCAGGCGGCGAAAATGTTCAGGAAGCTGCATTTACCGATACCGCAACAGGTAAAATGGTTAACTCCGGATTCTTAGACGGTTTAGAGGTTAAAGAGGCAATTTCTGCAATGATTGAGTATCTTGAAAAGAATAAAATAGGAACTAAAAAGGTTAATTACAAATTGCGTGACTGGGTATTCTCACGTCAGCGCTATTGGGGTGAGCCTATTCCGCTCGTATGGTGTGACCACTGCGGATGGGTACCTGTTGACGAAAGCGAATTACCGCTTACTCTGCCCGAAACAGACAATTTTGAGCCTGGCGAAAACGGCGAATCTCCGCTTGCTAAGATGACAGACTGGGTTAACACCACCTGTCCTAAGTGCGGTGCTGCAGCTAAACGCGAAACCGATACAATGCCACAGTGGGCTGGCTCTTCGTGGTATTACTTAAGATATATCGACCCGAACAATAGCGATGCAATCGCATCTGAAGAGAACATTAACTACTGGATGCCTGTTGACTGGTACAACGGTGGTATGGAGCATACAACACTTCACCTTCTCTACTCACGTTTCTGGCACAAGGTTTTATATGATATTGGCGTTGTTAACACTCCGGAGCCATACGCAAGACGTACCTCGCACGGTATGATTTTAGGTGAGAACAACGAAAAGATGTCTAAATCTCGTGGTAATGTTGTAAATCCTGATGATATGGTTGAAACCTTCGGTGCTGATACATTCCGTACCTACGAAATGTTTATCGGTGCATTTGACCAGTCTACACCTTGGTCAATTAACGGCGTGCGTGGATGCTATCGCTTTATTGAACGTGTATGGAATATGCAGGAAATGTTAACCGACGAAGAGGGCTATTCAAAGGATTTTGAAAGCCTTATGCACAAAACAATTAAAAAGGTTACTGAAGATATTGAACGTATGAAGTTCAATACCGCAATCGCAGCTTTAATGGCTTTAACAAATGATTTTTATAAAAAAGGCTCTATTACAAGAGGCGAGCTGCGTACCTTCTTGATTCTGCTTAACCCGACCGCTCCGCACATGACAGAAGAAATGTGGGAAAGAGCTGGCTTTGGCGGATGTCTTAACGAAACCGAATGGCCAAAATATGACGAGGCTAAAACAATCGACGACGAGGTTGAAATCGTTGTTCAGATTAACGGAAAAGTTAAAGACCGCATAACAATTGCCGCAAGTCTTTCTAAAGATGAAATGGAAAAAGCAGTTATAGAAAACGATAAAATTAAAGCTTTAATAGACGGTAAGGCAGTCGTAAAAGTTATCTGCGTACCTGGTAAGCTGGTAAACATTGTTGTGAAATAATAAGCTCAGATTGTTTAAAGACAAAGAATTTTAAAAAAAGAACTTCGCAAATATTGCGAAGTTCTTTTTAATATCCAATACATATTTTACAAGGGGTTAAGCATCTTTCTTTTGTTTCTTCATAGCTGATTTCATTTTTAGAATAGTGTAAATAACGGCAGTTTCCCATATGATATCTTTTGCCTGTGTCTGTGCAATAAAAAATTCTTTCTTTTTCGGTCACATTTTCTTCAGACGATTCTGCTTCATCTTCAAAATAATCATCTAAAACCAGAGTATCTTCTTCAAAATTTTCTACATATTCTACATTGTTATTTAATTCTTCTTCCCTTTTATTACGTTCAAGCAGTGCAGTACCGTGAATAGTCATTACAACAACAAAAATAATTGAAATAATTGCTTTTTTCATACAAATTCCCCCTTAAATTAAAAAATGCGCCTACCGAAGCAGACGCATAAAAAACGTAAACTCCTATAGTCGCTAAACCAATTTAAACTGAACGGAGTATAAACCATACCAATTTAAAGGAATTTACGTTTTTAACGAAATCCATAAAATTGGTATAGCCAAAAAAGAGTATAAAAATACTCCTGTTCATAATATTAAATTGGTTTAGCAATGTTATTATATCACAAAATATTAATATATACAATATTTTTTTAAAACTATATTCAACATATCTTCGGGTTATCGCTCCGCGCCTCTTGC
>JAFQAG010000031.1 GCA_017416985.1 Clostridia bacterium | reverse complement strand
TCAATCTCTTTTGAAAGAGTCATAGTTCCTGCAAAGAACGGAAAGCCCTGTTTCTGAATATCTTTAAGACAAATTTTTTCAGGCTTTTTAGTAATAGCAAACGGTCCTTTAACTCTGCTTGTGCCATCTGAAAGGTCGCTTGTTGCGCCCGTTTCTACACCAAAATCTCCAGCAAGATAGCAAGGCTCAATTTCCATATCATATGTAAGCTTGTTTTTCATAGTTTCAAAAACCGATGCATCTTCATAGTCCTTATAAACCTTATCACTCTGTACAAAATCACAAAGTAATTCAATCTGATTTGCGCCCTTCTTAACCAAAGATGCTATGTCTAGCTTTTTAAAAGAGCTGTCTATAATTGTTCCGTTATTTTTTGATGAATCTATTTTTGTTCCGTTTATGCAGATATCAAACTTTTCAGGCGTTTCGCATACGAAATAAAGTTCATCCGGAATATTCTTTATATTTATGTTATACACCTGCCTGATTTTTACAGGCTTTTTAAGTTCAATCGCTCGGTTTGTAATGTTTAAAACATAGCCGTTTTGCTCTTGCAAGACTCCGTCAAACCAATAATCGCAGAAATCAAGTGTAAGAATATTTAAGGTTGAATTCTCTATCTTCCACTCTACGTCTAAGTCAAGTATTTTTCTTTCTGTGGTTTTTGTTTGATGTATCTTTCCATCGCACATTAAAATAACACTTTCGCCCGGAGCAAATTTACAGGTATCAGAAAACGGTTCTGTATCTCCACTTACTGCATCTATACGTTTGCCCGAAACCAATATATTAGCAGTCTGCTCATCGTCTGTATGATTTACAAAATAATAAATATCAAAATCTTTATATACTCTTTTTGTGTATATTATATTCTCATTATCTACAATTTTGTTATCGGCAACGATTTCTTCAGGGCGAAGAATAATTCCACCGTTTTTTACGTATTCATCAAGAAGTTTTTTTGTATTATCAAGCAAAATAAGATTATCGGGCAATACTATTTTTTCGTAAGAAATATTACCTACCACAAAATTTGTACCATCTACTCTGCCGTGTCGCTCGATAATCGTTTCGTCACCTAAGTGAAACTGTATATGTTTTTTATCAAAATCATTAACTAACGTTTTAAAGCTCTGATAAAACTCTTCTAAGCCTTCATTGCCGTTTTCGTTATAAAATGTCCATGCCGTTGTCATAGGATGAATAAGCAAGGTGTCAACACATGGCTCGCCCTCTGCTAAAATCATACCTGTTCTTGCCATTGCATCGCAAAATATTTTATATTTTTCCCACCACGGCTGCTGATAAAAGAGCGCTGGAGGCCAATCTCTTTTTCTTATACCTCTTAGAGAATAGCCTTCTAAATGCTGACACAGAAGATTCATTCCGTGTACCATCTGATGCTCATATATTTTTTTCATTTCGCAGAAGGTAACGTTATGACCGCATCCTGCAAAGCTCTCTGAAAGTACTTGTTTTTTGCCAAGCTGTTGCGCCGCCGAGCCTAACTGATATGATGTTAAGTCATATATAATATTTCTTCCTAAGCAATCCATTCCCGGAATTGTAAAATACTCATAGTGAGGCATAACCGCACCGCTTGAGGTTGTCTGAATTTCAAAGGTTTCCTCCTGAACTAAGTGACCTGTTAAAGCCAGTCCTCGTTCGGTACACCAATCATAGATTTGTTTCATATAGTTTTTTGAAAACAAGTCTGTTATAAGCTTATAAAATCTTATTCGGGTTGTTTTATAATCGCCTTTGTTTTCAAAAAGCTCTGCTAAATGCTTAGTTAAATCATCACCATATGCTTTTTTATATTCAACGGGCAGAGTTTCACTCCATGGGATTCCATCGCGCGAAATCTGCGGTTCATCTGTAAAAAAGCCAGTTATTTCATTCTTGTATTTTTCATAATAAGGAGTATAAATTTCTTCTATAAAAACCTTTGTAGCATCATATAAAAGAACGTCTACGTAAAAAGGATTGATTTCGTAATAATAACGCACTCCGTCTATATGGCAAATTGTATTTTCGCCATCAGGCAGATTGTCATATCTTAACCATTTTTGCTGATATTTTTTGCCAAGGCCATTTACCTTTCCGTCGCCAAAACCGCTGGGCCATCCGTTTTCATCGTATGCCCACGGATACATACCGAGTTTTTTGGCAGTATCTATCCCTGCTGAAATATTGTCAAACCACTCTTTGCCCATATATTCCGTTTTAAGACCGCCTCGAGCATGCATAAAAAAGCCGCCTAAGCCTGCTTCATGCATAAGCTTTATTTGTCTTTTGGTTTCTTCTACATCCAGCTTTTCATTCCATGACCAGAACGGCATAGGACGATATTTAGAGTCAATAATTTTAAAATCCATACACTTTCCTCGCACAACATAATAATTTTATTATCAAAAAGGGCAATTTGCTTTTAGCAAATCGCCCTTTAAAATCTACTCGGTATATTTAACAAGTGAACTTTTAAGAGCATTTTTGCACACATTACATTCATCACATTTTTTCTTGCACTCGGTTGATAATTTAAACCATTCTTTTGGAATTAACGTATTATCTATAACATACCCCTTAAACAATTGCGAATATGACGGTTCTGTTAAATCCAAAAGATTGCCTTTAAACTTTTCTCGGCAATATGCAGCAATTACCATCCTCGGTCTTGAATGCATACGGGTTGCAAGCTTTACCTCGTCAAAATGCTCTTCGTAATGATGAATATCTTCAGGTCTTATCCAATTAGAACGCATAAACTCTGTTATACCATCCATACCATCAAGAGATTTTAAGTATTTGTGACAGGGTGCGGGATACCCCACATTCAGTCCGTAATCAGCATCAGGCTTTTGATGCGCAATAAGATTGTCGTGAAACGTCTGGAACGCACAATCCGTAAGGCATCCGCTGTTCGCCAGCATATGTAGCTTTTTACCATTTGCTTTGCACCAGCCGTCAAGCTCTTTTATTTTATCAAAATCACGGTTTATTTCTTTTTTGATATAAAAGCTGTCAAAGCTACTTTTTAGCTGTCTCATAGCACTAACAGAGCCTATTCTCATATTTACGGATGCTTTTATGTGTATATCGTTACCATATTTTTCTTTTAACACATCCGCTATAAAAGGCGATGCCGTAGTTATGTAATCAATGTCAATATTTTCTTTAAGATATTTAACAAGACCCAAAATGTGATTTTTATGCTTTAACGACGCTCCATCTTCACCATAGCAATTTGCGTTTAATAAAAGCGTCAAGGTTTTTCCTAAAGATTTAATGCTCTTAAGTTCTTCAAGCTGTACTTTTTCTATTATTTCTTTTTCATCATCCCTACCCAAAGGACTTCTTCCGTTCGGCTCGTTACCCCACGAAAAGAACACATCGCTTATATGTTCATTAAAATCTTTACATATTTCAAGTGTTGTATCCAGTTCATCAGGCAGTTGATAGCCAATTGAGTATTTCATAGCTTAAAACAATGTCTTATCAGAAGATTCACCTGTATCTATAACATTGTCAGGACGCTGTGACCTGTCAATCTTCCACGGCTTATTCTTTCTGAATTCATTTTTAAATTTATGGGTAAGGACACCTTTTTTCTCAAGATGAATATAACATTCTCTCATACATCCTCTTGCGCCTTCTAATGCGTGATTATGTCGCATATAAAGTTCAAGACCAAAGCCTTTCTGGGCAGTAACCCACTCAGGTCCAAGACCGTTTCCGCTTACATCAAACGGATTGTACTCTGCTATTCCGCCTCGGTATGCAGTATGGCAGGCATGAACATCAAGCTTGGTAAATTCAACATCGTGACCTGCAATTGTAAGATGGTCACTTTCAGTTTTTGATATAGCACCACCTGTGCACATTCTTGCACAGCTCATACATCTGTCGCAGATTTTTCCTTCAAATATCGGGTCAGGCTCTACCTCTAAATCGGTAAGCAGTGCAACAAATCTCTGCATAGGTCCGAATTCAGGGGTTAAGAACACCTTGCTCCAGCCAAACTCGCCAAGACCTGCAGCAAAGGCTGCTGCTCGCATATCTATTAAAATATCAGGCGCAGGCTTGCCCTCTTCAACAGGAAGAGAAACAAGCGGCGGCTGTTCTACCCTTAAGTCCGAAAACTCGGGCGCATTGTTACGAAAACTTATATTAGGTACAGGAACTGCCTCGTAGCCATGGTCTTCAATATAACAGCAAAGCTCACGAAGAACAATCGGACCATAAACCTCGTTAATTCCTGCATAACCCATAGCTGTGTAGTTACAAAAATACGTTCCCTCTTCTATACCTCTGAAATAACCTCTGGGAATTCTGAACGCAAGAACAATGCAGGTTTTCGCATCAGGAAATATGTATCTTGGATCCATTTGCTTAGGAGCACCCTCGAATCTGTCCATTGACGCAAAGCCACAAAGGTCTGCACCTACTTGTTTTGCATATTTTCGCAGTTTTTCTTTATCAATCATTGCAAAAATCCTTTCTATAATACATTTTATAACATAATATATTATAGATTATGAAATCTGCGCATTCAATATAAAAACCGTCACAAAAAATGTAAAAACCAATCTTGTTTTTACCTTACATCAGATGGGTTCTGACCATACTTTTTCTTGAACATCTGAGCAAAATGCTGACTACTGTAAAATCCAAGCTGCGATGATATTTCCCAGCACGAAAGTGATGTGTTCTCTAAAAGCCATATTGCCTTTTTCAGTCTGGTATCTAAAACAAGCTGTTTAAGGCTTATATCATAATTTCTTCTTAAAATTTTTTCTACGTAAGATGTACTGTAATTAAACGCCTGAGCAACACTTTCGGTAGTAATTTTACCACAGGCATTATCTAAAATATAATTATAAATATCAGATGCTACCGAACGCGATTTTTTAGGTGTTGTAAGCATTTTTGAAATAATATATAACAGCTTCGAGCTAAGCAAAAAGCTTTTTAGCTCATCATATATATCATCTCTTAAATACGTCTGATAGAGTTCTTCAAGCAGTTCTGCATCCGCCGCCGATACTTTATATATTTTGTTTTTAACAAAATCAACAGGTGGTGTTAATATGATTTCATCCGCCTTGAATGTATCTGCGTTCACTGACAAAACAGGCTCTTTTATATGAGCATATTCATAAGTTGTATCAAAATTAACAACGGCAATTTCCTGATTTTCAAACGAACGCACTCTGTACGACGTGCCGGGATTTATGATATATATATCACCAGCCCTGGTGTTTAATCTTTCTTTATCTATTTCAACGAAACCGTCTCCCGAAAGAATGCATATCATTCTGTAATCATATGCCATTTTAAGCTCGTTCTGATATATAGCTGTGCCAATACCCACGCAACGAACAAAAGGAAGATTATGCATAATTTCGCCTCATTTCATTAGTATTTGGCAATTTATCCGGAGTTGTATCAAGTCAGGCTAAAATAAATTTATCACGAACAAATCTTTTAGCTCCCCAAATAAAAATAACGCAACATATTTTTAATATACAATCATTCATTTATTAATTATACCTTCTTCTGCACCAAAGTGCAATAAAAAAAACATCATCCTGCAAATTTTTCTTACATAAATATATTTAAATTTTGCGGGCAAAATATTGTTGACAACAAAATATTTGTTTGATATAATAATTAGTGGAGACTCGGCTTTTGTGGAAAGTCTGAAAGGGAGAATGCGTCATAGACTGAAAGCGCATTTGAGATGAGTAGTAAGTTTGGGAACACTCCGTTTTAGTTTTAAACTGAATATAAAAAAGCGGACGCTTATAGCGTCAATGCGGGTGGCACCGCGGGTTAAATGTTTTGTTTACTCGTCCCGGAAATATATGCAAATATATTTCCGGGGCTTTTATTTTTTAAGTATATTATTGTAGGAGGAATATATCATGTATAGAACGCTATATTGTAATGACATACGTGATGAGCACATCGGCAAAACCGTTCAGCTTGCCGGCTGGGTGGATGTTGTGCGTGACCACGGTGGTGTTATTTTTATTGACCTTCGTGATTACACCGGCGTAACCCAGGTGGTTATTCACGATGAATCCCTGGTAAAAGATATTAACCGTGAAACGGTTATTTCTGTCAGTGGTGTTGTCAGCAAACGTGCCCCAGAAACCGTAAATGACAAAATCGAAACCGGTACCGTTGAGCTGGTGGCTGACAGCCTTGATGTTTTGGGAAAAAGTGCAAACAAACTCCCATTTGATGTTCGTGCTTCTCGACAGAGCAAGGATGAGCTTCGTTTAAAATATCGTTATTTAGATTTGCGTAACCCTAAAAACCACGATAATCTGGTTAAGCGTACCCAGATTATCCGCCATTTAAGAAACAAAATGGAAGAAAAAGGCTTTTTAGATATGCAGACACCTATTTTGACCGCTTCTTCACCGGAAGGTGCAAGAGACTTTTTGGTGCCCAGCCGTAAGCATCCGGGTAAGTTTTATGCACTTCCTCAGGCACCTCAGCAGTTTAAACAGCTTTTGATGGTGTCCGGCTTTGACAGATATTTTCAGGTAGCACCCTGCTTCCGTGACGAAGACGCACGTGCTGACCGCTCTCCCGGCGAGTTTTATCAGTTAGACTTTGAAATGGCTTTTGCTACACAGGAAGAAGTTTTGGATGTGTGTGAAGATCTCATCTATGACACCTTTAAAACCTTCTCAGATAAAAAAATCACTCCTAAGCCTTTCCGTCGCATTACCTATGCAGATGCGATGATGACCTACGGCTCTGATAAACCTGACCTGCGTAACCCCTTAATCATCTGCGATTTAACCGCTTTCTTTGAAGGGGTTGACTTCCCTGCATTTAAGGGTAAGCCGGTGCGTGGTATTGTAGCCGGCTGTCAGGGAAAATCTAAAAAATTCTTTGAAGATTCTTTAAAATATGCTACCTCTCCTGAGGTTGGTCTGGGCGGTCTTGGATACATCACCTTAAAAGATGGTGTTTTTGCAGGACCTATTGCCAAGTTCTTAAACGATGCACAGAAAGAAGAAATCATCACCTTGACCGGAGTTAAAGAGGGTGAAACCCTGTTCTTCATCTGCGATGATAAAAAGAGCGACACCGAGAAAAAAGCCGGCTTAATCCGCACATGGCTAGCTAAAAAGGAACAGCTTGATTTAATTAACGAAGATGCTTTTGAATTTTGCTTTGTTGTTGACTTCCCTATGTATGAAAACGACGAAGAAACAGGAGAAACCATCTTTACTCATAATCCATTCTCTATGCCTCAGGGAGGTATGGAAGCTCTGCTCACCAAAGACCCAACAGAAATTTTAGCTTATCAGTATGACTTGGTTGGTAACGGCATTGAGCTTGCATCCGGTGCTGTTCGTAACCATGATATCAGCATTATGAAGAAGGCATTTGAAATTGCAGGCTACTCTGAGGATGAATTAAAGAGCAGATTTAGCGCTCTTTATACTGCATTCCAGTACGGAGCACCGCCTCACGCAGGTATGGCACCGGGTATCGACCGTATGGTAATGCTTTTAACTGACGAAGAAAAGATTATGGACGTAATTGCCTTCCCTCTAAACGGCAACGCTCAAGACTTACTCTTAGGCGCACCAAGCTTTGTTTCTAATCAGCAGCTTGAAGACGTTCATCTGTTGGGAAGCACCAATGTATTAGCGCAACGTGCCGGAGGTCCTGCTGCTGCAGCAAAATCCTCTGCAGGCAAGCGTTCCACTTTCTCTAACGCACAGCAACTCAATCAGATTGCATTAACCGAAGAGGAAGAAAAGGTTGTACAGGATATTTTCACTTCTATGAGCGAAAGCGAAAAACTGCTTTCTGAAGTAAATACCGAGGATGTTGAACCTATGGTTCATGTTATGCCTATGACCAATGTATTGCGCGAAGATGTACGCCACCAGCCCTTTACCCGTGAGAGCCTTTTAGAAGGCGCTCCTGAACGCAGTGAAGACAGCTGGCAGGTGCCCAGACTTGTAAAGTGAGGTGCAAAAAATGAACTATTATAAAACAAAAATCGGTGATGGTAATATTGCCGTTGATGATACGATTTTAG
>JAFQAG010000004.1 GCA_017416985.1 Clostridia bacterium | reverse complement strand
ACCCGCTACGTTTTTTATACAAAAATCAAACGAGTTTAAAGCAAGCATCTGGGTTGAAAAAGACGAACGCAGAGTAAATGCAAAAAGCCTGCTTGGCGTACTTTCTTTGGGAATTACCAAAGGAACTGAAATTACGATTATCGCAGACGGCTTAGACGAGAAGGATGCAATTGATGCGCTCGAAAATTTGGTAGAATCCAATTTCAGCGAATAAGTTTTTGTACAATTATACGAGATGCCGCTTGGCATCTCGTTTTTGTTTTTTATTTTATAATAAATTTTGTTAAATCAATAGACAAATTTGTAGTTTTGTGATAAAATATATATTTGAAAAATTTATATATGTTGTATCATCGGCTAATAGTCGTTTTAAGAAAGGAATGACTGCTATGACAAAGGAAATAAATGAAATTGCAGAAAGAATAAAGGGTCTGCGCGAGGCTTGCGGATATACGCAGGAGCAGCTTGCAGAGGAAATGGGTATTGATATTAAAACCTATGTCGATTACGAAGAAAGCGGCGAAAATGTTCCTATAAGTGTTATTTATGAAATTGCAAATAAATTCGGTGTCGATTTTACCGAAATAATTACAGGTGTCAGAGCAAAACTTGACACATATCATATTGTTAAAAAAGATGCAGGAAAAAGCATTGACCGCTATCCTGGTTACAGATTCGAGGATTTAGCATTTCGCTTTAATCGCAAAATTATGCAACCGCTTTTGGTTACACTTGACCCATCAGATGGTGAGGCTGATTTGGTTACACATCCCGGACAGGAGTTTAACTATGTGTTAGAGGGAACTATGTGCGTCGTTTTTGATGACGTTGAACACATTTTAAATGAGGGTGATTCAATATATTTTAATCCGACGCATCCGCACGGACAAAAATGTGTTGGTAATAAAAAAGCGAAATTTCTTACAGTAATTGCGGAATAAATTTTTAAAATTAAGGCAGGAATGAACATTATGTTGTTAGATAAATATTTACCCCGAATAGATTTTGACTCATACAAAGATTTTAAAGAAAATTATAAGGTAAACGTACCCGATGATTTTAACTTTGGATTCGATATTGTTGACGGATGGGCAAAAGAAGAACCTGAAAAGCCAGCTTTAGTATGGTGCAATGACCACGATGAAGAAAAAAGATTTACTTTTACTGATATAAGCAAGCTTTCAGCTCGTACCGCAAACTTTTTTGAAAGCTTAGGCATACATAAAGGCTCAGTAGTTATGCTTATTTTGCGCAGAAGATGGGAATACTGGATTTGTGCAGCGGCACTTCATAAAATCGGTGCAATTTTAATTCCCGGTACGCTTCAGCTTACTAAAAAAGATATAGTGTACCGTGCAAATGCTGCTAAAATCAATGCGGTTGTATGCGTAAATGATGATTTTGTAATTTCTCAGGTCGAACAGTCTTTAGCCGATGCACCATCAATCAAGCACAAAATAATGGTTGCCGAAAAGCGTGAGGGCTGGCTTGATTTTGAAGAAGAAATAATGAAATTCCCTGAAGTATACGAAAGAACGCAAGGAGAAAATGCAACCAATGTTAGCGATATTATGCTGGTTTATTTCACATCAGGAACAACCGGTATGCCAAAAATGGTACGTCATAACTTTTCTTATCCTTTGGGTCACGTTGTAACAGCTAAATTCTGGCAAAGAGTTCAGAATAACAAGCTCCATATGAGTGTATCTGACTCTGGATGGGCAAAATTCGGCTGGGGTAAAATTTATGGTCAGTGGATTTGTGGTGCAACCATCTTTGCTTATGATATGGACAAGTTTGTTCCGATTAATCTGCTTGATAAAATTACTAAGTATAAAGTTACAACCTTCTGTGCTCCGACTACTATGTATCGTTTTATGCTACAGGAGGATGTATCAAAATACGACCTTTCGTGCGTTCAGGAATGGTGCTTAGCTGGTGAACCTTTAAATCCTGAAGTTTATAATCAGTGGAAACGCCTGACAGGTCACAACATTCGTGAAGGCTTTGGTCAGACAGAATCAACAGTAATGCTTGCAAACTTTGAATGGTACGAGCCAAAACCTGGTTCTATGGGTAAACCATCACCGCTTTATAACATTCAGATTGTTGATGATGATGGCAACTGCTGTGAAGACGGAGAAGAAGGTCGCATAGTTGTTATGGATATCGACAAAGGTCTGCCAACCGGATTGTTTACAGGATATTATCTTGACGAAAAAATGACAAATGATACTCTGGGCGGAAAATATTATGATACCGGCGATGTTGCTTGGCGTGACAGCGACGGATACTACTGGTTTGTAGGTCGAAGCGACGATGTTATAAAATGCTCAGGATATCGTGTAGGACCTTTTGAGGTTGAAAGTGCGCTTATTGAGCATCCATCTGTTGTTGAATGTGCAATCACAGCTGCACCAGACCCAATTCGTGGTCAGGTTGTAAAAGCAACCATCGTTTTAGCAAGAGGTTATCAGCCGAGCGATGAGCTTATAAAAGAGCTTCAGGACCACGTAAAACGTGTTACAGCACCTTATAAATATCCAAGAATTATTGAGTTTGTGGATGAACTCCCTAAAACATTAGGCGGTAAAATCAAGCGTGCAGAAATAAGAAAAAAGAATCACGAGAGTAAATGATGAATGCAGAAAAAAATATGACTCCAAGGCTTTTAGCAATTGCTGATTGTGTAACAAAGGGCAGTACAATTGCTGACATTGGAACAGACCACGCATATATTCCGATATATCTTATGCAAAAAGGCATTATAAAAAAAGCCTATGCAATGGATATTAACGAAGGTCCAATCAGCCGTGCTGAAGATAACATTTTAAAATTTAAAATGGATGATAAAATAGTCACACGCCTTTCAGACGGTCTTAAAAAACTTGAGTTAGGCGAGGCAGATGAAATTGTCATCGCAGGAATGGGCGGCATATTAATAAGCGAAATTTTAGATGCAAGGCAGGATTT
>JAFQAG010000003.1 GCA_017416985.1 Clostridia bacterium | reverse complement strand
TTGAAGAAGAAAAGCATCTTGTAAGTTTCGTCTTAGGTAGTGATAATGCGGTATATAGCTTTGCAAAGCATGAAATAGTTGAGATTAATAAAAGTGAAATTATCGGTACAGATGGAAATGGTGATGAAGAAGAAATAGAGATAAGTACAAACGCAGATATATTTATGAACGGCGTTCTGCTTAGCTCAAATGTTGATGAAAAGTTGAAAAAGTTTACAGATAACATAACTCTTATAGATAACAATGACGATGGAGAAGCGGATGTAGTTTTTATCGAAGAGTATACATATGACCAGGTTGATTTTGTTGACTTAACACGCCAGATTCTTTATTTAAAAGATGGCTCGGTAAAATATGGCGATAAAAAACTTATATCGGTCAGCAACTTAACCGGTTCTCAAATTGATATTGAATCATTAAGTGAGGGTACAATAGTCGGAGTTGGCACAAATGATAAAAGTGATGTGCTTGTAATTAAGGTAATTGGTTTGCCGCAAGGGATTAATGTTGAATCGGTGTCAGATAACGAGATAACAGATGCAGAAGGCAATGTATATTATCTTCACGGCAATATGACCGAAAAAATGAAGAAGAATATAAAAAGCGGTCAGGATTCTGCAATCGGAATAAACAACGATAATGTTATTGTCTGGGCAGATAAAGGCTCAGAAGCGGTAAAACTCGGATTTCTTATAAAAGCTGCAAGCGAAACCAAAGGACTTACAACAACATCGATGGTTAAAATTCTTGCAACAGACAGCGTGGTTAGTGAGTACTATCTTGAAGATAAAATTCGTATAAACGATGAGCCGGTAGAGGTTGAAGATGTTCCTGAATATTTAAAAAAGACAAAAGCAAACCTTAATACAGGAGCAGATTCAGATACGGCACAGGTTGTATATTATATGACAGATGAGGCAGGAAAGTTAACTCGTCTTTATACAGCCGGAAAAGATAGTTCAAACAAGCTCATAATGAAATACAACTATAACGAGTTAGGCGAGGCTTTCCTTCGTGACCATGGTTACGGCTCGGCGGTATATGCATCAGGCTATGCATTATCAAATAGTGTTCCTATATTTCAGGTACCACTTGAGAACATAGATAGCTACGAAAATAAGTATTTTACAGTTATAAAATATGATCCAACTCTTATAAAAGACGGCTCGAACTGTAAGTTCGAAAGCTATGTTGCAGATGAAACACATATTCTTCCGACTGCTATGGTGTATTATAAAACAGCTACGGCAGAGCTTAATAAGAAAAATGATTTCTTTTTAATAGAAAAGGTTTCGACTGTCGCAGATGCAGATGGCAATCCCACTGTTAAACTGAGCGGATACTCTTACAATTCAAAGGTTAGCTATTTTGTAGACGATGATGTTACCTTGCCGGTTGACTTATCACCCGGAGATATAGGCATATTCTCGTTAGATACAATAGATAACATTATTGCATTTGACAGAGTTTATGATTATGAAACGGATACGGTAAATCCTGATTATATAGGAGCGACTAGGGGTGCTGAGGTAGATGTGAGAGTACTTCATGTTTATAATGCTCCGGCTGGCTCAGATTTTATTGAAACATATATGGGTGGCTTTGAAAATGGCATACCGGGTGAAGAAAATAAGGTTTTGTTTAACTTCATTCCTTATAACAGAACAAATCGAGATTTGTTCAGCTTTGATGTTGAGAAGAAGTTAGGCAAGGTAAAAGGTCCTGACAAGATTATGGATTATCTGCACGACAACGAAAACTATGCAAGAATAGTTATTCGTTATGGTAACAGCTATCAGGGTGATGCAGTAATTTATCAATAGTATTTAATTGAAAAAATATTATAAAACAGGAGGAATAAAAATGAAAACATTTAAAAAATTAGTATTATTCGCACTTGTAGCTTTAATGACTCTGCAGTTTACAGGATGTAAAAAAGATAACTCTGTTACAAATAATGCAGATCTCTCTTCAGAAACATTAATTTCTAAAGAGCCGATTGAGCTTACAGTATTTTATCCGTCATCAAAAGAGAGTGACGGACAATGGAAAATTTTTGCCGAGGCTGCAAAACTTACAAATGTATCGGCTAAAGTTACAGTTTCTAAAAGTAATACAGACTTTAATCAGGCATTTAATTTAGCTCTGGCATCAGGCGATATTCCTGATATTGTAGAAACCTACGACCCGGTAGGATTTTCACAATACGGCATCGAGGGTGCATTCGTTCCGCTTAATGAATATTTTGATGAATGTGCGCCAAACATTAAAAAAATGCTTGAAGAAAATCCGTCAATAAGAAAAAGAATTACTGCCGCTGACGGAAACATTTATTATATTCCTCATATTCCGGGCGGTAGTGCAAGCACCGGCTGGTTTATACGTACAGACTGGCTTGCTAAGCTTGGCTTAGAAATTCCTGACAGCACAGAAGAGCTTTATACAGTATTTAAAGCATTTAAAGAAAAAGATCCTAACGGAAACGGCCAGGCTGATGAAGTTCCGTTCTTTGGCGCAAACCTTGACGAATTGTTCCCATTATGGAATGCACGTCCTGACTGGTATGTACAAGACGGAAAAATTAAATACGGTCCTTATGAGCCTGAATATAAAGAGGCACTTAAAAATATTATCAAATGGTATAACGAAGGATTAATTGACCGCGAAATTTTAACAAGAAGTAAGGACCCACGTGAAAAAATGCTTACAGATAACATAGGTGGTTCTACAAACAACTGGTTTGGAAGTACTGCGAAATTTAATGACCGTTTAAAAGACAGTATTCCAGGGTTTGAATTTAAACCGATTGCTCCTCCGAATGGCATTGAGCTGCGTCGCAGACCTGAATCTTCATTATACGGCTGGGGTGTTAGTGCAAGCTCTAAAAATATAGAGGCAGCTGTTAAATATCTTGATTTCTGGTACAGCGAAACAGGTAACCGTCTTATGAACTTTGGTGTTGAGGGAGTTCATTATGATATGGTAGATGGCAAGCC
>JAFQAG010000030.1 GCA_017416985.1 Clostridia bacterium | reverse complement strand
TTGTATCGTCAGGTATAAAATACGGGGTTTGCACATACAGCGTTTTTTTAGCCTTGCTTATCAGCTTGACAAAACTGTATTTTATCTGTTGTGAAGGACTGTCAGGTCCGCTTGATACAATTTGCACAGGCGATGTTCCGTAAAACTTACGAACAGAAAAGAATTTTTCGATTGCCTCTTGTTCATCCATTTTTTCATCTATTAAATACTGCCAATCCATTAAAAACTGCAGTTGAAGTGATGCAGCTGCACTTCCCACGATTTTAAGATGTGTGTCTCGCCAGGGCGATTTTGTCTTATCAAGACCTAAATATTCATCGCCAATGTTAATGCCGCCTACATAGCCGATTTCACCGTCTATAACAACAATTTTGCGGTGATTGCGATAATTTACTCTAAGCAAGTTTAAAATGTTCTGAGGTAAAAAGCGTATGACCTGACCTCCTGCCTCTTTAAGTCTGTTAAAGGTTTTTGCGGGAGTTTTTAAATTTCCAAAACTGTCATAGATTAAACGAACTTCAACGCCCTCTTTAGCTTTTTCAGTCAGCAGGTCAATAAGCTTATTACCAGTATTGTCATTTCGGAAGATGTAATACATAACATTTATTGTTTTTTTAGCTTCGCTTATATCTTTAAATATTTCATCGTATTTTTCTTTTGCTGACTTTAACAGAGTAAGCGAATTGTCGTTGGTATAAAGGCTGTCACCAGTTTTAATGTTCATTAAAATCATATCTAAATAATTAGCTGACTCGCCTGCGCAAAAATCATTTCCGTTTTGCTCAATATTTTCAAGCTGACTTTGTATTATCTGCCGTAGCGCATCATCATACAGCTTTTTTTTGTTAAACTTGCGCTTTATGTTTATATATCTTGCCGTACTTAAAAAAATGTATAAAAGCACACCTATAACAGGCAAAACAGTAAGAGTAAGTATCCACGAGATTGTGCTTACAGGTTGCTTTCGTTCTTTAAAAAGAACAAAGATTAAACTTAAAATATGCAAGACAATAAAAAACGCAGGTATGTGCTGCCAAACATCTATCATAGCAAAACTCCTTTCGTAGATTTTTGTAGTATTATTTTATCACGTAGTCAAAAATTAAACAATAAAGCTAACAAAAAAGTTACAAATTACATGATTTTAGTTTATTTTTATTTATTTTTATGCTACAATTAAATTATTAATTCTAAGGGTGTGAGATGTATGGGCAATAATTGGAACAAGGAGCAACAGGCAGCGATAAATACGCGCGATACTAACCTCTTAGTATCGGCAGCGGCAGGCAGTGGTAAAACGGCTGTTTTGGTTGAAAGAATTATACAAAAAATAACCGACGAAAAAAATCCTGTGGATATAGACCGTTTGCTTGTGGTGACCTTTACCAATGCGGCGGCGGCAGAAATGCGTGAAAGAATTGTTGCGGCAATTTCTGCAAAGCTTGAGCAAAATCCATCGTCAGAGCTTTTAGCAAGACAGATGACGCTGGCGGCAAAAGCAAACATTACTACCATACACTCGTTTTGCTTAAACACATTGCGCACCAATTTTAATCTGGCAGAAATAGACCCAAATTTTCGTTTGGCAGATGAAACCGAAAGCAATCTTTTGTGGCTTGATGCTTTAGATGAAGTCGTTGACGAAATGTATGATGATGAAAAATATGCAGAGCCTTTTTATTTGCTTTTAGAAAATTATTCGAGTGTTAAAAATCGTGACGGCTTTGATGAAATGATTGGGCAAATCTATAATTTTGCAATGAGCCTTCCTAATCCTAAAAAATGGCTTTACACTTCGGCAGAAAAGTTTAAGTGTAGTAAAGGCGAGTTTTCAGAGTCAGAAATGGCTAAAAATATCCTACGTATTGCGCAAGATAGAGTGCGCGAAACAATATTTCAATATGATGACCTTTTAAAAAAGGCAAAAGATGACGATGGCGGAGATAATCTGTTCTTGTTTTTGGCTCAGGAACAAGAGTGCTTTAAGCATTTGTTAGATGCCAAAAGCTATGACGAGGCGCAAAAATGGGCGCAGTCTTTAGAATTTGCACGTTTTCCAAATGCGCCTAAAGGTAGTGAGCCTGTATATCGTGAATATATTAAAAATGCAAGAACCAAAGCAAAAAAAGATTTTGATAACGATATTTTAAAGGGCTTGTTATTACTAACGTCAGAAGAACAGGAAAAGGTTTTAATTACTCAATATCCGCAAATGCGGTGCTTGTCTGAGTTAATCGTCAGATTAATTGACAGATTTGATGAAAAAAAAGCAGAAAAAAACATACTTAATTTTAACGATTTAGAGCACGGATGTTATAGGCTTTTGACAGATAGAGAGGGCAAACCGACACCTCTTGCGCAAGTGATGGCTGAAAGCTTTGACGAGATATTAATTGACGAATATCAGGATACAAACCGACTGCAAGAGGCTATATTTGCTGCAATAAAAAAAGAAAATAATCTTTTTATGGTTGGCGATATAAAGCAGAGCATATATCGTTTCAGAAATACAGACCCAACACTGTTTTGTGAAAAACGGGACAGCTTTTCAACAGAAGGCAATGAGAATGGAAAAAAAATAATTCTTGCTAAAAACTATCGAAGTCGTGCTGAAATTCTAGACGGCATAAATGATATTTTTGAAAAAATAATGTCGCGCGAAGTTGGCGAGGTTGATTATAACGAGGAAGAAAAATTAAATCCGGATGCGGACTATCCCGATACGCCGCACCCAATACCGTCTGATTTGCAGCTACATATAATAGAGCCTGATATTGATGGTGAAGAGGAGTCGGTATCTGAAGATGACGAACCTCCACGTGAGTCGATAGAGCTTGAGGCAGAGCTTGCGGCAAAACAAATATCTGAGCTAATATCAGGAGGGTATCAGATTCTTACTAAAAGCGGATACAGAACAATATCGTATAAAGATATATGTATTTTATTGCGCAAGACAAAAGATTGGGCAAATATATTCCGCCTTACTTTAAGCAAGTACGGCATTCCGTGCTATTCTGAATCTGGCGGCGGATTTTTAGAAAGTGCAGAAGTAGAAATAATGATGTCGCTTTTAAAGATAATTGACAATCCATATCAGGACTTGCCGCTTTTGTCTGTTTTAAGGTCGCAGATGTTTAATTTTACAACAAATGACCTGGCTAAAATTCGTGCTGCAGACAAAAAAGGCAGTTTTTACGATGCACTTTTAAAAATATCGGAAGAGGAATCGCCAACAGCAACTCAGGTGCGCTTGTTTTTAGAAAAGCTAAACTTATTTCGAAAGCAGTCAAAATATATGCAGCTTGACGAGCTTATTTGGGCGCTTTATAGCCAGACTGGATTTTATGATGCACAAGGGGCACAGCCTAATGGAATAATTCGACAGAGTAATTTGCGCTTACTTGTTACAAGGGCGCAGGAATACGAAAAGACTGGCTTTAGGGGTTTATATAGCTTTGTAAGATTTATTGATAAATATCGCTCTGCCGGCGGCGATTACGATGTTGCTCGTTCTGTTGGAGAAGAGCAGGACGTAGTACGTATTATGAGTATTCATAAAAGCAAGGGACTTGAGTTTCCTGTTGTAATTCTGTGCGGCGCTGGCAAACAAATGAACCGCAGAGATTTATCTAAAGATATTCTTATTCATTCAGAGCTTGGATACGGTCCTAAATTTGTTGATTCAGATTTGAGAATCACCTATCCTACTGCTGTGCGCTCAATAGTTAAAAAACAAATAGAGAAAGAAACAATTTCAGAAGAAATGCGAATTTTGTACGTTGCACTTACCCGTGCACGTGAAAAACTGATTGTAATCGGTTCGGCAAAGGATATACGTGAGCGGGCACGCAATATTGGAACCAGCATTGACGACAGGGGTACAATACAGGCAGGACGTGTACTTTCAGCAGTGTCTTATCTTGACTGGTTTTTAATGGCACTTTTAATGCATCCTGCGTGCAGAGAGCTTCGTGACAGCATTGAATACGACATTAAGCTTACAGAAAGTAAAAGTCCCTGGTCTGTGACAATTCATAGCAGTAGTGAAAAAACAGAGTCGAATGAAGCTGACGATGATGTAAAAACAGAAAGCAAAACTTATGATGTTAAAACACTGTCAGAGCTTATAAGGTATGAATATCCATATAAAAAAGACGAAATCCTGCCGACTAAGGTGACGGTTACAGAGTTAAAGAACAAAAGCCTGCGTGAAGAAAGTTTAGATAGCGTGTATTTATATCCAAGGCCTAAATTTTTACAGGAGTCGGCATCGAAAAAATTAAGTGGCGCAGCTTTAGGAACAGCTTTTCACACCGTTATGCAAAGATTAGATTTTACTAAAATTGCGCCAGAAGAAATTAAAAATCAAATTGAGCAGATGGTTAAAAAGAACTATCTTGCGCAAGAAACGACGGATTGTGTAGATGTTGATAAAATAATAAGATTTTTACATTCTGATATGGGCAGACTTATTACATCTGCGCAAAAGGTTGACCGAGAGGTTATGTTTGGTATAAACATTCCTGCAAAAGAGGCAGAGCCTGACTACTCAGGCGATGGAACAATAATGCTTCAGGGTGTTATAGACTGTGTTATTATAAATGACGGAAAAATAACTATACTAGACTATAAAACCGAGCACATAACCTCTAAAGAAGAGGTTGCAGAAAAATATAAAATTCAGCTTTTATATTACGCACGTGCAGCAGAATTAATTTATAATCTGCCGGTTGAAAAATGTTATTTGTATCTGTTTGAAACGGAAGAAATAATAAATATAGATGTGTCGGTTTAAGTAAAGTTGTGAAAAAGGAAGGGATAAGTTTATTATGAATGACATAAAAAGAAAATGGCTTGATGCTTTGGGAACTCCGTCTTATGAGATTCCTAAAGAACCTGCAACATTTATTAAAAAATACGAGTATGAAGATTTTGATTTAGAGGTTTATGTGCAAAGAAATGACCCTAAATCATTACAACGGATTATGATTGCCTTCCCTAAAAATCTGACTTCGGTATGTCCGGCTGTTGTTATACCTTTTTACTTTCCTGAAGGAATGCTTGGCTTTGATCCGGCAACTGGTGAAATTATTGAAAAATATAGCCAAATTGCATTAATGAAGGACCTCGTAAAAAGAGGATATATTACTGCAAGCGCAGATGCCTATTATCTTACATATACACAGAATATATATGAGAAAAAAGGCTTTGACATCTGGGACGAGGCCGGAACATATTTAAGAAAAGATAATCCTGATTGGAGCGGTGTAGGAAAACTGGTTTCAGACACTAGGTTGCTTATTGATGCAGTAGCCGCTGATTCCAGAGTTGACAGCTCACGCATAGGTATCGCTGGGCATTCTTTAGGCGGAAAAATGGCATTTTACACAGGTTGTCTTGACGAAAGAGTTAAGGTCATTGTTGCCAGCGATTTCGGTATTGGCTGGGAACAAACCAACTGGAATGATATATGGTACTGGCATAATAGCGTAGACGAATTTATGAAAAATAAAATGGATCACTCTGAGCTTCTTGGTATTGCAGCACCTAAACCATTCTGCCTGATTGCAGGTGAATTTGACGATGACACAAGCTGGGATATGGTGTGCAAAGCACCTGGATATAAAACCGATGATGAACGTTTGAAATTTATTAATCATGCAACAGGACACAGACCTCCAAAATGGGCATTAGAAGAAGCTTACGAATTTTTGGAAAAGTGGTTATAAAAGCTAGGTTTGTCGTTGTAAGAGAAGTAATTAAAATAAGGCTACAAGAAGAAAGCATCTTGTAGCCTTATTTTGATAAATGTCATTTTTTAGTTATTTACAATACTTACTGCATGCGCAATTCCCGGTATACTTTCTCCCTGTTGTACGGTAGTGGTACTCATTAGTGCGCCTGTTGCCATAAACAAAATGCGGTTATATTTCTTTTCTTTTAAAAGTTTATACAGGTATCCGCAAAAGGTTAAAGCAGAGCAACCGCAGCCACTACCGCCTGAGTGGACATCCTGACTTTCGCAGTCAAATAAAATAAGACCGCAGTCATTATAGTTTTTAGAAAGGTCATATCCTTCTTTTTTCATTAAATCTATTACGATAGATTTTCCAACCTTGCCTAAGTCGCCACTTACAATTAAGTCATAATATTCAGGGCTTCTTTTGGTATCATTAAAATGAGCTAAAAGAGTATCAACAGCGGCAGGGGAAGATGTCAAGCATGCACCATAAAATTTTTTAATTTTGTTTATTTTGTACATTTTTCAACCGAGATTTATGCACATTGTACATTTTCGAAATTTGATGTGTCATAAATGGGACACTGAAAGCCATTATGGTGCATCCTTAACATCTACCTGTCATTTTTTGTCTGAAAAGGGCTATTTTAGTAGATTTTCAAGGTGATAATGAAAATTAGTGAAAAAATAGTGTGAAATTTTATAGTGTCATATTATAAGCAAAACTCCTGCAGTTTTTTTAGAATGCAGGAGTTTTTAACTTATGCGGTTTTTATGATATCCTTATTCATTTCGATATATTCCATAGCTTCCTTATACGGATCCTGAAATTTAAATACAATCGTTATCCTCTTGTCCTTATGAACCAAAATTTCTTCCACTAATTCCGTCAAAACATCTCTTGTAAGTTTTTTTAAAGTGCCATACTTTTTAAAGTGAGCTATAAACTCGTTTTCTTCATTAACACCTTCTTCGTAGCTTCTGGCTGTTTCAGTCAGGTTTGCTATCATTTTATCAAGATTCTCTAATTTGTCAGAGAGATTCTGCTTTAAGATTAAATATTCTTCCTGGTTGATTATTCCATTCTTAAGGTCAGGATATAAGTCAACCATCATCCTCATGCATTTTTCCCGTTCAGCAGTTTGTGCTTCTATGGTTTTTATTAAATGAGTTGATTCTTTTTTTCGTGAGCTGCATGCATTAATTTCCTCAAGTAGCTTATTCATATCAACTGCAGCGTAAATCATTTGCTGAATTGTAGCAAGAACTATTTCTTCGAGCTTATCAATTCTTATTGTATGATTACCGCAAGAGCTCTTTTTCATTTTTCTTTCAGTTACACAACGATAGTAATGATATGTGGCATATGAATGAGCGTTTGTCTTTTTGTTCATCGCCCTATGGCAATCAGCACATTTGACAAATCCCGAAAACAAATCCACCTCTCTTTTCTGCGGTGCCACACGGATACTTTTATTAAACAAAGATTGAGCCTTTTCGAAAATTTCTTTACTAACAATAGGCTCGTGTGTGCCCTCAACAATAATCCATTCATCTTTTGGTATAGCACGGCATTGCTTTATTTTATAACTCATAGTAGTATTTTTCCCCTGAACCATATTGCCAATATACATTTCGTTTTTTAGTATTCTTCTGACAGAACTATCAGGCCATAATCCATCATTACTTTTTCCAACAGGATGCTTATAGTTAAAACCTTTGAGTTGTTTATACATTGAAGGGTTTGGAATTCCTTCTTCATTTAAATCCTTCGCTATTCCAATAATACTTCTGCCCGAAATAAATTTTTTGAAAATCATACGGATAATAGGTGCAACGTCTTCATCAATAATTAATTTATGGTGATCGTTCGGATTCTTTAAATATCCGTAAGTTGCAAAAGAACCAATAAATTTACCCTGAGCACGATTCACATTAAGTGTCCCGCGTACATTTACTGAAGTTGTTGCAGCAATACTTTCGTTGATAACATTAGTTACACCTACTGAAATACATTGTGTTGCAGCATTCATATTGTTAGACGCTGTATCAACACCATTGTTAAGGGCTATAAAACGAACTCGAAATCTTACAAAAACATTGTCAAGATAGTTACCGCTATCCGTGTAGTTTCTGCCAAATCTTGATAAATCTTTTACGATAACGCAGTTCACATTACCTGCATAAACGTCTTCCATCATTCTGGTAAAATCAGGTCTGTCAAAATTCGTTCCTGACCAGCCATCATCTACATAAATATCATAAAGTTCTATGTCCGGATGAAGTTTGAGATATTCTTTCAGTATCTCACGCTGTGAAGTTACTGA